>JANLID010000163.1 GCA_024654105.1 Gallionella sp.
AACAATTCAAGAAGAAAATCTGATAATGGCAAGGTGTGATCCTGATGGTTTTTTGTGTCGGTTACGGTTAGGGTCTTGGCTATGAAATCGATATTCGTCCAAGTCATTCGTGCAGCCTCTTATTTTCGTAATCCTGTGAATAGCACAAGTAAAAGGTAATCTCGGATTGTCTCGGCGTTCTTGGCATGCGGTTGATTCTTGATGTTCATTACGGCGGCATACCATAAGGCTAGGGCGTGAGCCTTGATGACTGTTTGGCGCCGCTCGATCCGATACCATGCGCGGGTTTGTGAAAGACGCTTGACCGGGTTGTTTGGTATTACTGACTCGCCTTTGCTGTCTTCATATTGACCCGCAGCAAAATTGATTGTGCAACATCTTTTCTGTAAAAGTTTGCAAAAGGGTTCATCGCGCAGGGTCGGGCCGGGGTGCGGCGGATTGTGCATTCCGCTCATGGTTTGCGCCTTGTCAGTGATGTTTCGCCCAGTCCAGCAGCGCGTCATTTATGCGGGTCTGCCAGCCGTTGCCCGTTGCCCTGAATTGCTCCAGTATTTGAGCATCAAGCCGCAGCGTTACCTGCTCCTTTGTGCCGCTTCCTAGGGGTCTTCCGCGCCCTCGTTTGAATTGGCTTAACTCCGCATCAGTCAGCGGTAAATTATCCGGGTCGGTCATGGCGGCAGCGGTAATCTGTGCGTCCTCTTCCGGTGTCGGCAATATCAATGTTCGCCCAGTTTTAGTTTTGATTTGCATAATCCATTGCCTCCTTGTAGTTTGCTTTGCGCAAGCTGATTACTCTTCGCGCATCGTTACGGTCAACATAAACCACGCAATACAGCCTCGCACCTATTACGCCCAATGCAACCATGCGCGCTTCGCCATAATCGCGGCGGGTGTCCTGCCATATCAACGCGTCATCCCATTCCAACTTTTCGGCTTCGGACAATGACACTCCATGCTTGCCTTTATTCAGTGCGTCTTTTGCTTCGTCGAAAGTGATTTGCATGGTGTTTAATGTAGTTATATTTAATAGCGAAGTCAATAATTATTTGTCGTTACGTTTATTTGCGTGATTTCACCACACGCAAACCAGCTTGCGCTGGCACAAACTTAATTCCGGCTTCGTTCAATATCCACGCTTCAATTTTGACGTGCCACATTCTCAGCAGGTCGAGCGGGCGGCGGATATCCAAGAAGCAGCGCGCCACACTGATCGCGGAACTCAACGCACTGCCACCCGATGCCCCGCGTGTTCTGCTGGTGGCCGGCAAGCTGGTTGGTGAAGGATTCGACCATCCCCCGCTCGATACCTTGGTGCTGGCAATGCCGGTTTCTTGGAAAGGGACGATGCAGCAATACGCTGGCCGCCTCCACTGCGAACGCGCCGCCAAGACCGACGTGCGCATCATCGACATCGTGGACACCGGACACCCAGCGCTGCTGCGGATGTGGGACAAACGCCAGCGCGGATGCCGGGCGATGGGATACAGAATCGCGGAATGATCTGCAGCGAACCGCAGACACCCGCAGTAATGCTCAATAGCCCCAATAGCGAGTAGTTCGGTAGTAAACTGTGACCACCATATAGAATAAGGCTTGCAGCGATGCAGGCCTTTTTTCTTCCCGACTCATGGGGCGATGGTGGGTAAAACAACATGGGTAAAATAACCCATTTCCCCGCTGCACGGATAGCTGCTATGCTTCATGCGTGCCCGATGAGCGGCACCATCTGATCCCAAGGAGGCGACCATGACCAGACCATCACAACCCACCGGTTTTCACCCCATACGGCGTGACCGCTTGCTGCAGGAAGCAGAACACGATACCTACAAAACCAAGGGTAAACTTCCCGAGCCGACGGTCTGTCCGGGCTGCGGTGCGGTGTTCCATGCCGGCCGCTGGCAATGGCTGGACAAGCCGAAGGATGCGCATCAGACAAATTGCCCCGCATGCCATCGGGTGCATGACCACTTCCCGGCCGGATATGTGGCGCTGGCCGGCGATTTTTTTGCGGCGCACGAGCAGGAAATTCTGCAACTGATACGGCATCATGAAATGCGGGAAAAGGCCGAGCATCCGTTGCAACGCATCATGGCTATCGAAAAGGCGGGGAATGACACTTTGGTGACCACCACCGGCATCCATCTGGCGCGCGGCATCGGCGACGCATTGCACCATGCCTACCAAGGCGAGCTGGAGTTCCACTACAACCCGGAGCAAAACCTGCTGCGCGTCAACTGGAGCCGCTAGCGGCTAATTATCGTTAAGGTGCGGCGGCGAATCTTCTGCCGGTTCGCCGGTTTCCGGATCGATCCAGTCGGAGATGCCGATTTCCGCTTCGGCGTCCTCCAGCGACTCGCCTTCTTCGTAGCCGGTTTCGCCCCGGTACTGCATGTCCTGTATTGCTTCAAGCATTGTTGTGAAAGGACCGTACAGCTTATCGGTAAGTTTATCCTGCCAGTAAAAACCATCCGGCTGTTCAATCAACCGCGTTTGGTCGTATTCGGGCGGGGTTTGTGGAATGGTTGTAGTAGTGGTCATCGTTACCTCCATCAGCAGCACGGCGCGTGCTGAATTTTACGTTCCTACGTTGATACTGCTAATTGCAGTAGTTTTGATCCAGGTTAGATTTCATTATTCACCACACACCAGCAGCACCGGAACCGAGGCCACGCGCGCCACGCCTTCGGCCACACTGCCCAATAACCCGGTACGCCCATGTGTGCCGATCACGATCAGGTCAGCCGGCCAGTTTTACGCCGGCATTTCCGAAGCCAACAGACTCAACACGTCACAACAATAATTGTCGCTGCTGCGCACCCTGCGCAATCAGGCGGTGCTGGCCATCAAGCAAAATCCGACCTGTCACCGCAACACTCCTGTATTGTACTCACTCGCCGACGGCGATCAACTGTTGCGACCAAGCCAGCGCTTCGATCATCAAACCTGAGACCACCATTGCATCCAGCCCGCACTGCGCAGCGGTAGCCTCCATCTCGTCGATAACACCGGACTCGGCGGCAATCACCAGCGACATTGCATCGTGTATCGCTCCCGGCTCACCTTTCAGCGCAGATGTAACGGCTTCCGGTAGCGAAACCTGTTTAATTACCTCCGTCAAAGGCTGTCCCATCATCACATCCAGTAATGAAAAAAGCCCTGTTATAAACAGATGGTCGGCCGAGGCATGAACATGCCCGCACCCAGCAAGCATTTCCATGAAACGCGCCCGTATCAGCGCCTGCTCGTTCAGGACACGCTCGCGATAGCCTGGCTGTTTGAAATCAAACAGCAATAGCGACAACCACCGATAAAAACGCTCTCTACCAAGAACCAGCAACGCTTGCTGGATATCATCAATCTTTCTCAGCAAGCCAATACCTGGCGAATTGATGTAGCGCAATAACTTGAAGGCCAGGATCGGCTCAGTTCGCAGACAGTCGGCAATGGCATCCAGCGCTGCATCGGCGCGAATCATGTTGAGAACCCCAAAGACCCACAGACGATTGATTTCGCTCTTCGCTGGATGCCAGTCCTCGCGACTGGAAACGAACGCACCCTTGAAATAATCGAAACCGCAGCGGTAACAAAGGTTGAAGTCATCCGATGTCTGTAACTCACTGGCAACCAGATTCAGCTTTCCGTTGGCCGCTCTGAACTCGCGGTGCATCATTTTTAAATGAATGCCGTCG
Source organism: Gallionella sp. (assembly GCA_024654105.1). GTDB lineage: Bacteria > Pseudomonadota > Gammaproteobacteria > Burkholderiales > Gallionellaceae > Gallionella. The sequence goes on from JANLID010000163.1 coordinate 3,690, forward strand.
AGTGCCGTGGTTCCGATTTCGACGAAGTCGGCCTGGTACAGAAATTCATTGATTTCTGGGCTTGGCCGGTCGATCGCCCAGCCATGTTTAATGCCCAGACTTGCAATGTGTCCGAGGCTGGCGCGCATTTCCGCAAAATTCTCCTGCGCCAGCATGCCAGGTGTAATCATGATGACCGTGTTTAACCGGGAAAAAGATTCCAGTAAATGGTTTTTCAGCGAGTCAGCAGAGAGCCGGATGAATGCAAAGCGGTCGCCAAGCAGGGATGGCGCACTGAGCGGAGCGAGATTGCGCAGCATGACATCATCGTACACTCGTCGTATCAGCGCACTTTGTTCCAGCATGCGCGATTGCAATTTGCGCCCCAATGCGAACTCATAGCCTGCAATGCGCTGGTCGCGATTCAGCACCGCCTCGCGGCACACAAACGAAGACACTCCAGACGTATCTGTTATCGGCGTTTCACCCAGTACAGGCTTGAGGGGCGCCATAGCATTGAGTTGCCGGAAAGCATCCTGTGACGCAGGACCTGCGGCAACCCTGCCCAGCCAACGGCGGATCCACTCAAGCATGGTTGTCGCCATTAACGAAAAAGTGCGCATCGCGCACAGTCAGTGTGATGCCTTGCATGCTTGCTCTACTAGCGCTCAGATCACACGAATGCATGCACTAGCCTTCGGAGGACTCACTGCGTACCAGCAGCACCGGAACCGAGGCCACGCGCGCCACGCCTTCGGCCACACTGCCCAATAACAGCCGGTTCAACCCGGTACGCCCATGCGTGCCGATCACGATCAGGTCGGCCGGCCAGTTCCTCGCCTCGCCCTCGATCACATCAGCAACTCTCTCGCCGCCCGCTTCCAGTAGTATGGTTTCTACTGCCGCACCCAAGCGTTGTGCTTCTTCTGCAGCCTGAGCAAGAATGCGTTCGCCGGTATGCCGCACCGCTTCTTGCAGGGCGATGTGATCAATATAGGCATAGCCCTCGGTATCCAGTGGATAAATTTCCTCGGTCACATGAGCCAGGCGTAATTGGGCCTTGCCGGCTGCCAGCTTGATTGCCTCCTGCAACGCCCGCTCGGAAGTCGCGCTGCCATCTACGGGAACCAGAATGCGTTGGTACATAGCTATCTCATCCTCTTGAATGCGAGTTACCGGAGCCATCTCAAGGCCTGAAGAAATTCTCGCGGTAGTAGCGCAACTCGGCAATGGATTCGTAGATATCGGCCAATGCCTCATGCTTGTTGTGTTTCTTCATGCCCTGCACCACGTCCGGTTTCCAGCGTTTGGCAAGCTCCTTGATGGTACTCACGTCGAGATTGCGATAATGAAAGTAGTCCTCCAGCTTCGGCATCCAGCACGCCATGAAGCGCCGATCCTGGCAAATCGAGTTGCCGCACATCGGCGATATTTTGGCCGGCACATATTCCTTGAGGAATTCGATCATCCGCACTTCGACCTCCGCCTCATCCAACGCGGAAGCCTTCACCTTGTCGATCAGTCCGGACTTGCCGTGGGTGGATTTGTTCCATGCGTCCATGCCGTCCAGCACGTTGTCCGGCTGATGCACCACCAGTACCGGCGCTTCGGCGATAGTTTCAAGGTTGCCATCGGTGATCACCAGCGCGACTTCGATTACGCGGTCGGTATCCGGGCTCAGGCCGGTCATTTCCATGTCTATCCAGATAAGGTGGTTTGGGTTTTGTGCCATAATCGCGCGTCTTAAAATATGAACGGAAAGATGTACATTGTGTCACAACCATGTGCCATCCGAACACCGAATTTCCCATGACCGCCACACAATTCACCTTTTTTTTCATCGCTGCACTCACGCTGACCTCCCTCGCCAAGCTATGGCTGGCACGGCGTCATCTGGCGCATATCGCTGCGCACCGCACCACAATACCGGATGCGTTCCGCGAGAAAATCGCGCTGAGCGACCACCAGAAGGCCGCCGACTACACCTCAGCCAAGACACGCCTCGACATGCTCAGCATACTGTTCGATGCCGCGCTGTTGCTGGCCTTTACGATCGCGGGTGGCATCCAGTTAATTGCCGGGCTATGCAGCGGCTGGTTTGATGGCTTGCTCACCCAAGGCGTAGCAACCATCGTCGCGGTACTGCTGCTCTCCTCGCTGCTGGAAGCGCCATTCAGCCTGTATCGCACCTTCGTCATCGAGGCGCGTTTCGGCTTCAACAAGATGACCCTGGCACTCTATCTGACCGATGCGGCAAAAAGTCTGCTGCTCGGCGCAGCCATTGGCCTGCCGCTGCTGTTCGGCGTATTGTGGCTGATGGAGCGTATGGGCGAATACTGGTGGCTGTACGTATGGCCGGCATGGATGGCATTCAATCTGCTGGTGTTGTTCATCTATCCGTCATTCATCGCACCGCTGTTCAACAAATTCACCCCGCTGCAGGATGAGGCAATGAAGGCGCGTATCGAAACATTGCTCAGCAAATGCGGCTTTACCGTCAGCGGCCTGTTTGTGATGGATGGCAGCAAGCGTAGTGCGCACGGCAACGCCTATTTCACCGGGTTCGGCAAGACCAAGCGCATCGTATTTTTCGACACACTGCTGGAACGCCTGAGCGGCAGTGAAGTCGAGGCGGTGCTGGCGCATGAACTCGGCCACTTCAAGCGTCACCATGTGATGAAGCGCATCATTGCCACTTTCGCCATGAGCCTGGTTTTTTTGTGGCTACTGGGGCAATTGATGCAGACCGACTGGTTCTATCAAGGACTGGGCGTGAGTACGCCCTCCACCGCAGTCGCGCTGCTGTTGTTTTTCATGACGCTGCCAGTATTCAGTTTCCTGCTGCATCCGCTGCTATCGGCCTATTCGCGCAAGCATGAATTCGAAGCGGATGAATATGCCGCAAAGCAGACCGCCGCCCCGGATTTGATAAGCGCGCTGGTCAAATTGTATCAGGACAACGCATCGACACTGACACCCGACCCGCTGTATTCTACGTTCTACGATTCGCACCCGCCGGCCATGGTGCGCATCGCCCATCTGCAAACCCGATAAAGGAGAACTTATTATGAAACCAGCAATGAAACTCAACGCCGCTTTGATCTTGTTATGCGCCGCAACAGCCGCATCGGCCGACCCTTTTCCAAAAGGCAATGCGATGGCCGGGCAGGAATTGTTCACGAAACATGATTGCAACCGTTGCCACAACTCGATCATGAAGGGCGACGGCAACAATATCTTTACCCGCATAGACCGCAAAGTGAAGACTCCCGACGATCTGATCAACCAGATCGGCATGTGCAGAGACGGTATCGGTGTACAGCTTACCGCGCAGCAAATGCAGGATCTTGCCGCATACCTCAACCGATATTACAAGCTGAAGTGAGCGATACCATAAACGCAGCATGTGATCTGGCCAACAGGCGTTGCAAACCTTGCGAAGGCGGGATGCCTCCCCTTTCACAACCGGAAGCCGACAATCTCATGAAGCAGCTCGCGGGCTGGCAGCGGTTCGATCACTTGATCGGCAAGACCTTCCACTTCAAGGACTATTACCAGACCATCGCGTTCGTGAACGCGGTCGCATGGATGGCGCACCGCGAGGATCATCACCCCAACCTTGCCGTTACCTATGACAGTTGCCAGGTGGAGTACATCACCCACGCGATTCATGGCCTGTCGGAAAACGACTTCATCTGCGCCGCGAAAGTGGACGCACTATTCAGACTTTGAGCGAAATTCTGCATGGGGAAATCGTTGCCGCATTCGGTCGCCAATATCTTGTGCGCACCGAAGATGGCAGCGAACTCGCCTGCCTGCCGCGCGGCAAGAAAAGCGAGGTGGTGTGTGGTGACCTGGTGGAAATCAGGCTCACCGGCGATGCCTCGGCGAAAAACGCCGCGCAAGGCGTGATCGAGCGCATTGCACCGCGCCGTTCGTTGTTGCACCGCGCCGATGCGTTTCGCGAAAAACTCATCGCCGCGAACGTCACGCAGATCATCGTGGTCGCCGCCGCCGAACCCTCGTTCAGCGACGAACTGCTGGCGCGCTGCCTGGTCGCCGCATACGACCAGAAACTCGAGGTGCTGATCGTGCTGAACAAATGCGACCTTGCCGAGGCCGCAGCCGCCGCGCGCCAAAGGCTCAAGCCCTACACCGCGATCGGCTACCGCGTGCTGGAACTCAGTGCGAAGCAGGATGTGTCAGCCTTGCGCCCGCTCCTGCAAGGCCACACCAGCGTGCTGGTCGGTCAGTCCGGCATGGGCAAATCCACGCTGATCAATGCGCTGCTGCCGGATGCGCACGCCGCCACGCGCGAGATTTCCAGCGCGCTGGATTCCGGCAAACACACCACCACCCACGCGCGAATGTACCGGATAGATGATTGCAGCAAACTGATCGATTGTCCGGGCGTTCAAGCCTTCGGCCTGCATCACCTGAGTTTTGGCGGGATAGAACAAGGGTTTGTGGAATTCGCGCAATATCTCGGCCAGTGCCGTTTTCACGACTGCCATCACAAGCATGAACCAGGCTGCGCACTGCGCAACGCGGTTGCAGCAGGAAAAATTGATGCGCGCAGATTGGAGTTGTTTCAGCAGATCATCGCGAATAAGGCGTAGGGGCGACCATCCATGTTGGCTTCCTTTCCCGCCTGCGGGAGAAGGAAGTGAGGAACCGCACCCCTACATCACCAGCGGCGGCTCATCCATCAACGCTATCTGTTCGCGCAATTCCAGAATACGGTCTTGCCAGTAGCGCTGGGTATTGAACCAGGGAAATGCAACGGTGGATGCGCCAGCAGGCGGCCATCGCCGCGCAAACCGATACTGTCCAGCGCATCCAGCACGGAATCGGGGGTGGAGAGCGGAAAATGGTTGTGCGCGCATGCGGGCATTGTACGGCAGCAAGCGCACCCTGTCGTTTGAGCCTGTGTTGCATGGATGTTAACAAGGATAACAGTATCTACGCGGCCTAAACCCAACCTGAATTGTTATTCGATTGATTGAGAATTCGACTTACTTGTTATGGCAGGTCAGGCACAGCGCGCTGCCGGTGTTGGCCACGCGCAGGAAGGTCGGTTTGAACTGGTTGCCGTTGGCCGGATCGGGCACGCCATGCGGATCGTGGCAGGAGGCGCATTCGACCTTGCCTTCGTAGGTGCGAATCTCGGCCTTGTCCATCCTGGTGTTCGAGTTGACATCGAAATACAGCGATGAGCCTACCACGCCGGCAGGGGTGTTCCAGTCGGTACCCGATCCGGTGGTCGCCGGGAAGGTGACGCCTACCGGGTGATCGTTGGTCAGGTCGGTGCCGATATAGAACGTGTCAAAATTGGGGGCAGCCGAACCCCACTGGTCGCCCGATGGAGAATGGCAGGCCATGCACTCGCCATAATTGCCCAAAGTAGCGGGGGTATTTGAAAGTGTGCCATGTCCGCCCCAAAAACTAGACCCTGGTCCACCCGGCCAAGTATCCAGGAACGCATTGTTCTGGGTGGTGGTCTGGCTGGCCTGATAATTCCCGGATCCGGGCATGTTGATGATCGAATCGATTGCCGTCTGGCCATCGTGACAGGTCAGACAGGTCAGGGAGTTGTTGCCCGGCTGCACTACCGTCTGCGTCAGGCTGAAGCTGTTGTAAACGGTATAGGTGGTGGCCTTGACGGTGCGGTTCCATAGCGGCATCTGCGCTAACGTCTGGCTGCCATGCGGGGTATGGCAATACACACAAACTTCGCCGTAATCGTTGCGCGACAGACTCATCCATCCTGCACCGGCGCCGATGGGTTGCTGCGTCAGGTTGTGGCGCGTGTTGACGATGCTGCCGAGGTTGGTGAACTTGGTGCTGGATGCTGGCGCTGCCCACGCGAACGTCGTCAACACGCCGAATACGGCTATGACAACAAGGGCGAATCGCTTATTGTGAGACAGGACATTCATGCTGCATCTTCCTTTTCACTTGTTATGGCAGGTCAGGCAGACCGCCGAACCCGCGTTGCTCACCCGCAGGAACGCTGGGCGCAACAGGGTATTGGTGCCGGGGCCGCCGGACGGGACGCCGTGCGGATCGTGGCACGACGCGCATTCAACCTCGTAGCCTCCGCCGGTGTTGTAGAAGCGGATCTCGCCGGAGTCGGCGCGGCTGTTGCTGTTGGCATCGTAGAACTTCAGGCTCGCGGTGGTGGCGGTCGGGGCGTTGAAGTCGTAGAGGTTCGTATCGGGCAACTGCACGCCGACCGGGTGGTCGTTGGTCAGGTCGGTGCCGATTGAAAACACCCTGAAATCAAAGTCGCCCCAGGTATGACAGGTATTACATCCGGCAAAACCAGTCCACAGCCCCCCATGGCCGCCGCTCGATCCCGGCCACGTGCTCAGGAATGCGTCATTCCATCCATTGAACGTCGTCTCCTTCGCCGCGCTGTATCTGCCGGAACCTGGCATGTTGATGATCGAGTCTATCGCCACGGTGCCGTCATGGCAGGACAGGCAGGTCAGCGAATTCACCCCCGGCTG
>JANLID010000178.1 GCA_024654105.1 Gallionella sp.
GACATATTCCTGTTCCGGCAACGCCCCGCGCGTCTCATGCGAATTGAAATCGCAATACGGGCACTTGCGCACGCACCACGGAATGTGAATGTACAGCGACAGCGGCGGCAAGGCCTGAAAGCTGACGGATTGCGTTTTGAGGGCGGATGGCTGAAGGGGGTGGATGGTCATGCGGGAATGAATCTGCGGTTTCTTTGGCCGGATTCTATCACTTGCGGAATCCCCAGATGGAAAACTGCGCCTTTGCCGGACACAATAGCGTGGCATACAGGCGGCGTAATTGTTCACGCGTAAAAAAACCGCCGGTGTTATCCGGCGGCTTTTTGTTTTCACTGCAACTTTAGAACTTCAAGGTTGCGCCGGCGTAAACCGAGCGCCCCATGCCAGGAACGGGGATACCGTATGGCGCCGAGGTGTTCATGGTGGTGCCCTGACCGAGATAGGCTCCGCCAAGCGGCATGGCGTAGAACTTGTTCAGCACGTTTTCCATACCTGCATCAATCCTGATCTGCTTCCATTCATAGCTGCTGCGCAGATTGAGCAAACCGTAGCCGCCGGTTATCATCTCATTGCGGACTTGCGACACGTTGCGTTTTGCGTCAACCAGCAGCCCTTCGATGGTATTGGTCCAATTGCCCAGATGTTGTTCGACAGTCAGTTTCGCGTTCAACGGCATGATGTTGTAGAGATTGTCGCCGGAGGTCTCGTTCCTGCCATCAATATAGCTAACTACACCCGTTGCGGTGAAGCTGCCGTAATCGCCGGTTTTTGCCAGCGGCATGTGGCCGGAGACATCTACGCCATAAATACGGGCAGACTGGTTGACCATCGTGAGATGGAGAAACCCGGTCGCCGGATTTATTGCGAGACAGGAACCCCTGGTGGCCGGACACGCGCTGGCATCGATGTAATCCTGAACGTGGGTGTAGTAGGGCGTGACTTTCACACCCCATTGTTCCTCAGCAGCATCGTGCCAGTCAGCAGTTGCGCTAATGGTATGTGCCACTTCCGGCTTCAGATTGAGATTGCCCACATAGCCATTGCCGTCGCCCACCCAGTTGACCATGCGCATCGCCATGCCACCCGTTGACCAGGCAAAGCGCTCATAAAGATTGGGCGAACGGGTTTTCTGGGCATAGCCAAACTCGAACGCCTTGCTGTCATCCGGCGTGTAGCGCGCCAGTGCGGTCAGGTCCAAATTGTGGTCGGTGCGGCTGCGGTTGCTGTTGTTGAAGTTGGCCGCATCGGTGGCATAGGTGGCGGTAGCATTATAGCCCTGCACCGTACCTGTGTTCATCTTGACCGTAGCATTACGCACTCCGAATTGGCTGATCCATTGCGGGTTCCAGCGCGCTTCCCATTCGCCAAAAATATCGAAGCGGTCGCGCTCGCCGTTGTTGATGTTCCAGAATGTATTCGGCCACATTCCGCCGCCGGAGGGCGACCACCAGTCGTTCAGCCGGTAACGCTGATATTCACCGCCTACCCTGAGAATGTCGCGTTCCGAAAGCAGAATATCCGCCTTGACCAGCGCGCCGGTATTTTGTCCTTGCGTGTCCATCGGCATGCCGGGAACGGGATTGGGGCTGCCCGGCGGCACTGCCATGGGAACGTACCAGAACCGTTTGTCGGCAAAGAATTGCATCACATGCCGTGTTTTTTCTTCGTAAGCGCGCGCTTCCAGCGCGCCCCACTGGTATTGACCCGTATAGTGCAGATTGACCTGCGTGCTGTCGTTGCCGGTCATGTCCATGCGCTGGTTCGGGAAACCCTGATAGGGGATATCCTGCACACCCAGCTTCAATTCAACCAGGTGATTTTCATGGCGCAGCGCGACGCCGAGCGCATGGTTCACCGATTTGTACATGGATGATCCCACCACGTCACCGGCCAGCCAGTTTGTAGTCCTGTCCGGCGCTGCCAAACCTGCCGCCTTGAAATTATTGGCTGCCTTGTAATCGCCGGACTCGGCAGTCGAGCCGTTATACTTCACGCTCAACTTTTCGCCTGCGATCGTGGCCGACAGATTGCCGCCTTTGGCATTGCCGTTGCTGCGGTAAAAAGCCCCGGCTTGTCCCTTGAGCAAAGTATGTTCATCTGCGGCGAATTCCGGCGCTGCTGAATCCACCTGGATCGTGCCGCCTATGCTGTCGCCGCCGATACTCACCGGCGTGATGCCGGCGAACACCTTGACGCTGCCGACGTTGGACGGGTCGATGTAGGAAAGCGCAGGGTTCATGTGGTTGCCGCAAGCGGAAATCAGGTCCATGCCATCTACCTTGGTGCGAATGCGGTCATCCGCCAAGCCGTGAATCACCGGCAGGCTGGAGACACCGCCGGCGCCGTAAAGGCTGACACCCGGCTGCCCATCCAGCAGTTTTGCCGTGTCGCTGGTGGATGCGCGCTGGCGGGCAATGCTGGTTCCGCCAAGTGCCGAGTCGCTCAAGGCGGGCAGGAGTTGGACTTTCTTTCCAATTACCTCAACATCGGGCAAGGTCGCCTCGGCCGCAAACGCACCGGGCGCAAACGCCAGCGCGATACAAATAGTGATACGTTTGAACTGCATTGCCTCTTCTCCTCTGTAATGTTGCACTTGGTTTTTGAGCGCGCCCCCGCAATTTATTTGCTTGCGAATGTGACATATTGTCACGCAGCAAATGGTCGCATCCATTGGTGCGGCATGTAGCGGCGAGCCAAAAATTAGCGTTCGACGAGATGATGGATGCCGAAATCGCGAAAAAGATGCCAATCAAGCAGAGAAGGTAAGCAGCAGCGCCTATGAGAGGAAATACAACACTGCCTGATTGGCAGGACGGAATCTAAAACATTTTTTCACGCTTGGGAATGCGACATGATGTCGCGCGG
>JANLID010000189.1 GCA_024654105.1 Gallionella sp.
CATGCAACAGCGCGGCATCGACAGCATGCAGGAATTCATCACGCAAAACGAATTTCTAGAGGTATTTAATATCAATCACCCAGCAGCAGTCGATCATGCCGCGTGATGAATTCCTGCATGCTGTCGATGCCGCGCTGTTGCATGACGAAATTGCGCGCGGCAGCTTCCACCAATACCGCGAGGTTGCGCCCCGCAACCACCGGAATATTTACCGTGCGGATGTTCACACCGAGGATTTCCTGGTGCGTGGCGTTGAGCGGCAGGCGTTCCATTTGCGAGAGATCGCTGCCCTGCGGGCGATGCAGATGCACGATAAGTTTCAGGCTCTTTTTGCGCCGCACTGCCGTTTCGCCGAACATGGTGCGGATGTTCAACACCCCCAGACCGCGCACTTCGAGAAAGTCGCGCAACAGCTCGGGACAGCGTCCCTCCAGCGTATCCGGTGCGATGCGGTGCAATTCGACGATGTCGTCGGCAACCAGCCCGTTGCCGCGCGTAATCAGCTCCAGTCCCAGTTCGCTTTTACCAACCGCGCTTTCGCCGGTAATTATCACGCCGACACCCAGCACATCAAGAAACACGCCGTGGCGCGTGGTCGATTCGGCCAGTTCCTTGGCAAGATAGTGGCGCACCAGCCACATCAGGTGCACGCTGGGTTTGGGCGAACGGAATAACGGAATATGTGACTGGTTGGCAAAGGCGACCAGTTCGGCCGGGATGTCATCGGTGCCGGCTACAATCAAACAGGTCGTGAAGCTTTGTTCGATTTGGCGGAACGCACTGGCGCGCTCTTCCGCCCCCAGGTTGCGCAGATAATTGAGTTCGGTTTCGCTGAGCACCTGCACCCAATTCGGGTGAATCAGGTTGAGATGGCCGATGAGTCCATTGTTGGAGGCATTCACCTTGTCGCTGTCGATAATGCGATCGGTGCCGTCCGCGCCGGCAATATGGCTGAGCTGCAGCCGTTGCTGCTTGTCCTCGAATAATTGCCGGACGTTAACCTGGCTCATGGAAGCCTCACGCCGTGCTGTTCCAGTCGTAGAACAGTTGATGAATGCTGGCGCCGTCTTCGCAGGCGAGCAGGCGATTGCGGAACTGCGCATCGCTGAACATTTGCGCCAGTTCACCGAGGATTTGCAGATGCAGATCGGTGGCGCGCTCGGGTACCAGCAGCACGAAAATAAGATTTACCGGCTGGCCGTCCGGCGCATCAAAGGGAATCGGATGGGTGGTTTTTACGAATGCGGCAGTGGCGTCGCGCAACTTGGCGATGCGCCCGTGCGGGATCGCCACACCCTGCCCCAGACCGGTCGAGCCGAGTTTTTCGCGGGCAAACAGGCTGTCGAACACCTGGCTGCGTGCAATTTGCTGATTGTTTTCAAACAGCAGTCCGACGCGTTCAAATACACGCTTTTTGCTGGTGGATTCTGCGTCCAGCAGGATATTGTCGGGTAACAGGATTTTGCTGATCAGGTTCATGGTGAGGTCGGGTAGGGTAAAAAAGGGCGGCAGGTTGCCGCCCGTGGTTAATTACTCCGCTGCGGCATGTTTTCCGGAATCGTCGTGGCGGCGTGCCGACAATTTTTCCTTGTGTTTTTTTACCTGGCGATCCAGTTTGTCCACCAGCGCGTCAATCGCGGCGTACAGATTCTCGTCCTCACATTCCACGAATACATCCTTGCCGCTGATGTGGATGGTTGCCTCGGCTTTCTGCTGCAGTTTTTCAACGGAAAGGATGATGTTCACGTCAATCACGTTGTCGGAGTGGCGCTTGATTTTGCCGAGCTTTCCGGTCGCATAGTCGCGGATGGCGGGGGTGATTTCCAGATGGCGTCCGGTTAGATGGATGTTCATGTCTTGCTCCTTCTTTTAGAGTGATTTACGGAGATTAACCGGGAGTATGTGCAATGTTTCCCGGTATTTTGCTATGGTACGCCGGGCGATTACGATGCCCTGCTGTGCCAGTATTTCCGACATGCGGCTGTCGGTAAGCGGTTTGCGCCGGTCCTCCGCGCTGACCAGTTGCTTGATCAGTTCGCGTATTGCGGTGGAAGAGCAGATGCCGCCGCTTTCCGTGGTCAGACCGCTGCCAAAGAAATGCTTGAATTCATAAATGCCGCGCGGGGTCAGCATGAATTTTTGTGTGGTGCTGCGCGATACAGTGGATTCATGCAGTTCCAGCGCCTCGGCGATTTCGCGCAGTACCAGCGGGCGCATGCCGATTTCGCCATGCTCGAAAAAGTTGCCTTGCCGTTCCACGATGGCCTGCGCGACTCGCAAAATGGTTTCAAAACGCTGCTGTAAATTCTTGATGAACCATTTTGCTTCCTGTAGCTGTGTGGCGAGTTGCGATGAATTCTTGTCGTTGCGCTGTTGCAGGATATTGGCGTAAATCTGATTTATGCGCAACTTGGGCATGGCTTCTGCGTTGAGCCGGGCGCGCCATTGATTCCCGTGTTTCTCCACGATCACGTCCGGCACCACATAATCGGCAACGCTTTTGTCGAACGTGTTGCCCGGCTTTGGATTCAGGCCGACGATCAAATGTTGCGCGGTACGCAATTCATCATCCGAGCAGCGCAACAGTTTTTTGATTCTGGCGAAGTCGTGGGCGGCGAGCAGGTCCAGGTGATCGCTTGCCAACCGGACCGCCAGATCGCGTTGCGGGACGTCTTCCGGCAGCGCTTTGAGCTGCAAGGTCAGGCACTCGGACAGGTTGCGCGCGCCGAACCCCGGTTGATCCAGATGTTGCAGTTGCACCAGCGCGGTTTCCAGATCATCCAGGGTGACGCCCAGTTCTGCAGGCAACAGGTCTGCCAGTTCCGGCAGATCCTGCGCCAGGTAGCCGTTCCCATCCAGCGCGTCGATCAGCAGGCCAGCCACTTTCCGGTCACGGTCGTCCAGTGAGCTGGTGGTTAACTGGCTATGCAGATATTCGCGCAGGCTGGCCTGTTCGGCAGCCTGCTCAGGGTAGGTTTCGTCCTCATCATCCGTGCCGTGCGCCGTGCCGCCGTCGGCATTCCAATCCGTCTGTTCGTTGCCGAAATCGTCCGCGCCACGGTCATTGGTTCTGGCTGGCTCGGCTATGGCCGTGTCGTTGCTGTCGTGCGATGCGGGAGGCGTAAATTCAGGAGAGAAATCGCTTGGCGCGGATTCTTCGGCTACCTCAAGCATCGGGTTCTCTTCCAGCATCTGCGCAACTTCCTGATGAACATCCTGGGTGGATAGCTGCAGCAAACGAATAGCCTGTTGCAACTGCGGGGTAAGCGTCAGCTGCTGCGACAATCTTAATTGGAGAGAGGGTTTCATTGCCTGGTGTCGTGTCCGGGGGATACTTCCGCGTCATAGCTTGAAGTGTTCGCCCAGATACACTTTCCTTACGCTCTCATTATAAATGATTTCATCCGGTTTGCCTTCCGCCATGACCGAGCCTGCATTGATGATGTAGGCTCGGTCGCAGATGCCCAGCGTCTCGCGCACATTGTGGTCGGTGATCAGCACGCCGATATTGCGTTCCTTGAGAAAACGGATAATTTTCTGGATATCCAGCACGGCGATGGGATCGACACCGGCGAACGGTTCGTCCAGCAGAATGAAACGCGGATCGGTGGCCAGCGCGCGCGCGATTTCGACGCGCCGCCGTTCCCCGCCGGACAGGCTGATGGCCGGGTTATTGCGGATGTGCGTGATATGCAGGTCTTCCAGCAATTCTTCCTGGCGATTCTGTATTTCATCGTCGGCAAGCCCCTGCAATTCCAGCACGGCTTGAATGTTTTGCGCCACTGTCATGCGGCGGAAAATTGATGCTTCCTGCGGCAAATAGCCCAATCCGAGGCGCGCGCGGCGATGGATCGGCAGATGGGTGATGTTCTGTCCGTCAATGGAGATTTCTCCGCCGTCGGCTGCGACCAATCCCACGATCATGTAGAACGAGGTGGTCTTGCCCGCGCCGTTCGGGCCAAGCAAACCGACAACCTCGCCGCTTTGTAGCGACAGCGAGGCATCGTGCACCACGGTGCGCGAACCGTATTTTTTATTGAGGCGGACCGCACGCAATTCACTCATGGCTGCGGGGTAAGCGTTTCGCTGGGAGTGATGGGCAGCCCGTCTGAAGCGGGCGGCAATGCGGTTTCTTTTCGCGTCTTGGGTTGCAGTACGGCGCGCACTCGTTTGGACGGTGAACTTTCCGTACTTGCGCTGCCGTTCACCTGGAAAATTTCGGTTTTTGCGTTGTAAGTAATGCGTTCGCCGAGCACCTCATCCAATTCCCGTTTGAGGCGCGCCCGCCCGTAAAAATCCACCGTTTCGGCGCGTGCGTCATACTCGATGCGCTCGCCATAGCCTTCCACGTACTCATCCAGCCCATCGCGCTTTTGCCGGAAGCTGGCGGTATTGCCATAGGCCGTACCATGTTTGAAACCATCTTTGTCCTGCGTCACAACAATTTTGTCGCCGCGTATCAGCAGTGTGCCTTGAGAAAGCTTGACATTGCCAATGAAGGTGCTGATTTGCTGCGCGTCATCGATCCGCACCTGATCGGCTTCCAGGTGTATCGGTTTGTCACGGTCGGCGCGTTCGGCAAAGCTTGTTGGGGTATAGAAAAAAATAATGGCCAGTAGCAGAGAGGGCAAGGCAGTGAGTGGGAAGTAGGAAGTGGGGAGCGGGGAGCGGGATGTGGATTTTTCACTTCCCACTGAGGCGCGCAGCGCCGACCCACTTGCCGATTTTTTATTTGCTGGGCACATGTTCGCTTTTTACCTTGGAAAGCAGTTTCAGGATGCGCGCCTTGTTGTCCATTTCAAGGCCTGTCGCAGATATGGTGCTGCGCGCATCGATAATGGTGACGGCGCGGTCTGTGGTGGCGAGATCCCGATCCGGGATGATGTGCAGATATTCTGTTTGCAGGGTAAGT
>JANLID010000198.1 GCA_024654105.1 Gallionella sp.
TGCGCCGCGCTCAACAGCGGCCACACTGGTATCTACCCGGATGCTTTCCAGCTTTGTTTCCGTAGCCCGGACGGGAGAAGTGATGCAGCACAGTATCAATAGAAAGATATACTTTTTCATAAGCCATCCCCACTGCGACGGCGATGGGGCAAGACAATTTGTTCCCTGGCTTCGCTCGCCATCAATGCTTCAACACCCGGAGGCAGGCCACGCTTGATGAGCCATCGTTCTTCTGCTCTGGAAATGACCGGAACCACAAAAAACGAGCCAAAGTAGCAGAATGTTGCAATTTGCCCGATCAAAATAGTCTGGCTGGTCGGCGGGATATAACCGATATAACCCAGCACCAGCATATCAATCATGAACAAATAGTACTGCAAGCGGAATACCGGACGATAAAGCGCACCGCCGGGAATACGGGAACGATCCAGATACGGCATGAAAGAAAACATCATCACCGACAGAAACATAGCAACAACACCGCCAACCATGTTCGGCACCGAGCGCAAAATTGCATAAAATGGCAGGAAATACCATTCCGGAACGATGTGGTTCGGGGTTTGCATGGGATTGGCCGGAATATTATTGGCTGGTTCGATCAGGCTGTCCGGCAAAAAGAAAACGAAGATGCAATACACGATCAGAAATATGCCCAAGCCAAAAAAATCCTTGATGGTGAAATAGGGATGAAAAGGGATGTTTTCCTTGTCAGCCAGATTAATGCCGCTCGGATTGCTGCTTTTGACGGTATGCAGCGCAACCAGATGCACTACAACCGCGCCAATGATCAGAAATGGAAATAAATAGTGCAGCGCAAAGAAGCGCGTCAGCGTCGCGTCGCCCACCGTGTAATCGCCACGCAACCAGATCACTACCTGGTCGCCGATGAACGGGGTGGCGCGAAACAGATTGGTGATGACGGTCGCGCCCCAGAACGACATTTGTCCCCACGGCAGCAGATAGCCCATGAAGGCGGTCGCCATCAACAGCAGCAACAGACCCTGACCGGTCCACCACATCAGCTCGCGCGGCATGCGATAGGAGCCGTAATAAAGCGTGCGCGCCATGTGGATATAGATCACCAGAAAGAATGCCGAGGCTCCGGTGGAATGCATGAAGCGCAACAGCCAGCCATAATTCACATCGCGCATGATGTGCTGGATGGAATCAAATGATTGCGCGATGTCAGCCTTGTAGTGCATGGCTAAAAAGATGCCGGTAGCTACCTGCAGCACCAATACAAAGCCGGCCAGGAATCCGAAATTCCACCAGTAGTTGAGATTGCGCGGCGTCGGATAGCCGGTCAGTTCGTGCTTGACAAAACTGGTAAGCGGGAAACGCTGGTCTATCCATTTAACAATGCGATTCTTCATGTTATCCCCTACGCTTGTCCGATAATGATCTTGTTGCCCGCCACAAAATGATAGGGCGGTACCTCAAGGTTATTTGGCGCAGGGCCGCGGAGAACACGGCCGCTGTCGTCAAACTGGCTGCCGTGGCAATGACACAGCCAGCCCGATCCTTCCCTGTTTGGCACACAACCCATGTGCGTGCAGACACCGGACACGACCAGCCATTCAGGTTGCTTGACACGCTGCCGATCAGGTTCGGGATCCAAACCGCCATTGGAGGCTTCCATTTCCCGTATCTGCTCCTGACTGCGCCGCAGAATAAATATTGGCTTGCCTTGCCAAGCCACGGTGCGCATGTCACCGGGGTTCATTCCGGACAGATCGAATTCGGTTGTCGCCTTGGCCAGCACATCCGAGCTCGGGTTCATGCTTGCGACAAACGGCAGGCATGCGGCTGCCACTCCCACACCGCTCACCGCTGTCGTTACCTTTAATAAAAAATCCCGTCGTCCGGTGTTACCCAGGGCGTCGCTCTCAGCCATTTCAGTCTCCTAGTTGTGATAATCAGCAAACCGCGCTACTTTTGCACAGTTTTTTCAAAACATCACGAATCGCGTCCGGTGTCTTCATGATGTCCATAAAGCTGTTCTTGTTGTCGGCTCGGGATCGTAAACGGTGATGATTATCCGTTCGCTCCCCTCGCTATTGTCGGCATAGACAACACGCATCGCTTTTGTTACAGCCATACCGAGCAACAACGCGCTCGGGTGCGGCGTACCGTTCGAATAGCTTTCTATCACTCGACCGTTTTCCAAGGCGCGATGTATTTCGGCTTCGGTAATGCGCCGTTCATGCTTTTGGGCGCGTGTTGCCTGTAAATCAGCTTCAAGGTTTCACTCCCACCCCATCCCGCGACCATTCGCGTAAAATCACCGCCGCACTATAACGCTGCCAGCAGTGGAAAACCATAACCCTTTTGGCCTAGATAATCTCCCTGCCGTGCCCCCCGAAATCGAACGTTTTTTCTCCGAACAGAGTCCGCTTGCACCCCCCAATTCCTTCACACATGGGGATATGCAGGAATATCCGCTAAAATAGCCGCGCTGCCATACTCAAGCAAGGAGTCTCACCATGAAACAACTGAAT
>JANLID010000206.1 GCA_024654105.1 Gallionella sp.
AATCGTTTCTTGACCATGCTCCATACCTCCAGAAATCTCGTTGAAGGTATAACGCATGAGGCGACGATTCGTTGTCATTAAATATGGAAAGATCAATAATAATCTGGAACAAACAGTCGGCGCCAAACCTGTCAATCGGGAGATAGCCAAGTTCATCAATGCACAGTACCTGGGGTCTGATGTAGTTGTTCAGCGCCCGTTTGATGTTGCCGGTGGCGTGCGCGGTGGCCTGTTACGTCCCTCTCCGCCTGAGGAGTTGCATGACGTGGCGTCCCGTGGACGCTGAGGGTATTTTCAGTAACGCTGCCGGAAGTATTGCGAGATGGAGCAATTGTAGGATAGGCCGGAACTCCTCTGATATCGTGGGAAGTTATCCAGACGACCCCGACACAGTGAAGACCGGCCTATGCAGCGAATTGTATCGAGCATCACGACCCTTGAACATCATTGCAACGCACTCAGCCAAACACCGGAGGTCTATCGCCCGCCGTGCTGCCCGCACTGTGGGCTGAAAGTACTCTGGCGGCATGGCTACTATCACCGCAAGGCGGATCGTGGCCGGCATGGCGAAGCATCTTTCAACCCGGTGCCCATTTCGCGCTACTGCTGTTCAGGATGTCGGCGTACCTGCTCGCGCTTGCCGCTTTGCATTGCGCCTCGGCGCTGGTATGACTGGCTGGTCCAACAAGACGTGCTGCAGAAGCTGTTGAGCGGATTCTCGCTGCACGCCTGCAGCCGTTGCACCTGCCTCGATCGCCGCACCGTGCGGCGCTGGCGAGACTGGTTGCATGCTCGCAGCGCGACCTTTGCCTTCTTTCTACGCAGCCGCTTCCCGGAGTTGGGGCGCAGCGACGAAGGTCCCCCCTTCTGGCGCGCAGTACTCGATCACATGCCCCTGGCCGAAGTGATGGGTTGGTTGGATAGAGATCTGATCGTCCCATGATGACCCGCCCCTGAGTGGGCGGCGGACAGCGCGGGCCCCGCCCGGGCGGGGCCCCCACACAGTTTGCCCCTGTCATTGTTTCGGCAATTCCGGTTTCATCTCGGCTCCATTCATCATGAGGAGTTGGAATGAACGACATTGATCCGAAGGCGCTGTTTCGCCTATCGGTACTGGGACCGCTGGTTAGCCGGGAACGGTTGGAGCGAGGCGAATTGCAGCAAATCATTCGCGAATTGGCGCAACGCGAGTACGCCATTCCTGGCTCTCGCCGCCACTATTTGGGCGAGAAGACGATCCAGGCTTGGTTCTATACCTGGCGTAAGCAGGGCATCGCCGGCTTGGTGCCCAAGGTCCGACTCGATCGCGGCCAGTCCAAGCTGTCGCCACCGATCCAGGCGGCCATTCTCGCCGCCAAGCGCGACAATCCCCGCCGGTCAATCCGCCAGATCCTACGTTTGCTCGAGGCCGCCGGTACAGTCGCCCGCGATACCCTGTCGCGTTCGGCGATTCATCGGCTGTTGCAACAGCAGGGGCTATCCCGCATCACCGGTTCAGCCAGCCTGCCCGAGGAGAAGCGCAGTTTCACCGCCGCATCGGCCGGCGCGATCTGGTACGGCGATGTGATGCACGGCCCGCGC
>JANLID010000217.1 GCA_024654105.1 Gallionella sp.
GGATACGGATCACTTGCTCGAGCTCATGCACGAAAATCTTGCCGTCACCGATCTTGCCGGTTCGCGCAGATTTTTCGATGGCTTCCAGCGCCTGATCCAGCATATTGGCCTGTACGGCGGCCTCCAGCTTTATTTTCGGCAGGAAGTCCACCACATATTCCGCGCCGCGATACAGCTCGGTGTGGCCCTTTTGCCGGCCGAAGCCCTTGACTTCGGTGACGGTGATGCCCTGCACGCCAATAGCGGAGAGCGCTTCACGCACTTCGTCAAGCTTGAAGGGTTTGATGATGGCGGTAACCATTTTCATGACAATCTCCTTATGCAATGGCGGATGAATTCCGCCCAGTAGTTGTTAAAACGCGTGTGTCACGGACAAGGTGACCGTGCTGCGCCCCAGGTCCTTGCCTGCCGGGGTGGTATAGAACCCGCTTGCGTTGGTGTCGCTGGCTGCAAGACTGACCACATAACCGTTCATGTCCTTGGCAATGCTCAGCTTGTAATCGCTATAAGTTGCGCTGGTGCCGGCCAGCGCCAAGGCATCGGCGGCAGTGCCCTTGTAGGTCTGTTTGCCCGCATGGGCGCCGAGCGTGATACCGGTGTCACCCAAGGGCACACTGGCGTTGACTTCAATATAGCTGGTGCCCGCCGCGCCGGGCACGGTCAGAAATTTGCCGAGGCCGTAGGAATACTTGGCGGTAATCCACTTGAAGCCAAGCGCGCCGTAAATCTCGTCGGTATCCGCTTTGGTCGCACCGGCCGCATAGTTGCTCGCCGGGTAGTTGTAGCGAATGAAACCGATGTCGTAGCTGAAGTCATCGGCCAAACTGTTGCGGAAGCCGAAGTAGGTATCCAGCTCCAGACTTGAACTGACACCGGCATTGAAATCGCTGATCCAGCTTATGTTCGAACCCCACACCCCGGCATACAGACCGCTGGCATGGGCATAGTCAATACCGCCCTGCACTGCCGGATTGCCGGAGGTTTGCGAGATGCCGCGAAAAATATAGTCGGTGGTGAAGCCGACATTCGCGCTGAAGGGCGAGGCCTCCTCCGCCATTGCCATGCCGGGCGCTGCCAATGCAGCCAACATCATGGCGTTCAACAGCTTGCTTTTTGCTGCGCAGAAACTTGCTTTGCTCATATTCATCATGACTCCTTATTCTGGGTTGAGAACGGGATAACAGTATCCACACACACCATTAAGCAGATTGTGTGCCAGATTAAATAATTTATTTATTACAACGTGTTGCGACAATATTTTCGCTGCCGCGCCGGGTTAACGCATGATCTTGGTGCGCATCGGAACGCCCTCGCACCCATTAGGTGCGGCAGGCGGGCGTTTAACTTGCTACACTTCCGAACGCCTCAACCACGGGAGACCAAACCATGTCCGATACAAAATTTTTTGATGAGTTGTCCGCCAAGCTCAGTGAGCTGGTAAAAAACAGTCCCGCCAAAGACATTGAAAAAAATGCCCGTGCCCTGCTGATGCAAGGCTTTGCCAAACTTGATCTGATCACGCGCGAGGAATTTGATGTGCAGGCACAAATGCTGACGCGTACCCGTGAACAACTTATCCTGCTGGAACTGCGCGTCACCGAGCTGGAAGCGCAACGCAACACGACCGCAAAGTAGTCATGAGCCTGGCGGTTCTGTACAGCCGTGCGTTATCCGGCATGGAGGCCGCGCTGGTGACCGTCGAGGTGCATCTCGCCAACGGCCTGCCCAACTTCACCATCGTCGGTTTGCCGGAAACCGAAGTCAAGGAAAGCAAGGATCGCGTGCGTGCGGCATTGCAGAACTGCCAGTTCGATTTTCCGGCGCGCCGCATCACCGTCAACCTCGCCCCCGCCGATCTGCCCAAGGAAAGCGGGCGCTTCGATCTGCCCATCGCGCTGGGCATCCTCGCCGCGACCGGACAGATTCCTTCCGATAAACTCGCCGAATATGAATACGCCGGGGAACTCGCGCTGACCGGCGAGCTGCGCCCGATACGCGGCGCGCTGGCGATGACTTACCACGCCGCCAGCAAAGGGCGCGCCTTTATCCTGCCGCGGGCGAATGCCGCCGAAGCCGCGCTGGTGGAAGAGGCAACCGTGTATCCGGCGCAATCGCTGCTGCAGGTCGCCGCGCATCTCGCCGGCCGCGAAGCGCTCGCGCCGTATATCAGCCAGCCGCAAACCGTCGCGCCGCATTACCCGGACATGCGCGAGGTGAAAGGCCAGGCGCAGGCCAAGCGCGCGCTGGAAATCGCCGCCGCCGGCGGGCACAGCGTGTTGATGGTCGGCCCGCCGGGCACCGGCAAATCCATGCTGGCGGCGCGTTTCCCCGGCATCCTGCCGCAGATGTCCGAAGCCGAAGCGTTGCAGAGCGCCGCCGTGCAATCGCTGGACGGCAGCTTCGATGTGGCCAAGTGGAAAACGCGCCCGTACCGCGCGCCGCACCATACCGCTTCCGGCGTGGCGCTGGTCGGCGGCGGCAGCAATCCGCGTCCCGGCGAAATCTCGATGGCGCTGCACGGTGTGCTGTTTCTCGATGAATTGCCGGAATTCGAGCGCCGTGTGCTGGAAGTGTTGCGCGAGCCGCTGGAATCCGGGCGCATTACTATCTCGCGCGCCGCGCGCCGCGCCGATTTTCCCGCCCAGTTCCAACTCATCGCCGCAATGAATCCCTGTCCGTGCGGCTATCTCGGCCATTACAACGGCAAATGCCGCTGCACGCCGGATCAGGTGTCGCGCTATCGCGGCAGGATTTCCGGCCCGTTTCTGGATCGCATCGATATCCAGATCGAAGTGCCCGCCGTGGCGCAGGACGACCTGCTCAATAAAAACGACGGCGAAACCAGCGCAGCGTTGCAGGCGCGCGTCGAAATTGCACGGCAACACCAACTGGCGCGCCAGGACAAATCCAACGCGCTGCTTTCGGTGACCGAGATCGATGCACTGTGCGCTCCCGATGCGCAAGGCGCGGCATTACTGCAACAGGCCATCAGCCGCCTCAACCTTTCGGCGCGCGCCTACCACCGCGTACTCAAGGTGGCACGGACTATCGCCGATCTGGCCGGCAGTGAAAACATTCTGACCTCCCATATTGCCGAAGCTGTGCAGTACCGCAGGATGGACCGGCAGGGCTGACCGCCAGCAGCGCATGCGTTCGCATTGTGTTCTCTTGCAGCAGCGCGTAGCATGAGCCCAGAAGGTTGCTTTTGTTCATGAATATTCGCAGGGCCTTGAAGAGACCTGATGGTGACAAACACAACGATCTCTCCCTCACACCACCATTCCGATACAGCGCGTCTTGCGCGCATGTCGAAGGGATTGCGCCTGGTCCGGTTCCTGCCGCTTTTGGTTCTCGCTGTTTCCCTGATCGTTACGCATCAGTTATGGCAGGATGCGCGGCAGAATGCCATGCAGGACCTGCAAGCCGATTTTGATTCCCGCGTGCACGAAGCGAAAACGCAAGTCGAGCGGCGCATGGCAACTTACGAGCAGGTGATGCGCGGGGTGAGAGGCTTGTTTGCCGCCTCCATCAGTGTCGAACGCGATGAGTTCCATGAATATGCCAGCGCATTGCGTCTCGAAGAAAACTATCCGGGTATCCGGGGTATTGGCTTTGCGCTGATCGTGCCGCCGCAGCAGAAACAGCGGCATATCGATGCGATCCGCAAGCAGGGCTTTCCCGACTACAACATCCACCCTGAAGGCGCGCGTGAAATCTACACCTCGGTCATTTATATCGAGCCGTTTGACGAGCGCAACCGGCGCGCCTTCGGCTACGACATGTATTCCGACCTGGAGCATCCGCGCGACGGCGACACCGCCCCGGGAGTGCGCCGCGCCGCCATGGAGCGGGCGCGCGATTCCGGCAGGGCGGCCATCTCCGGCAAGGCCGTTATCTCCGGCAAGGTCAGGCTGCTGATGGAAATGGAAACCGACAAGCAGGTGCAGGCCGGATTCCTGATGTATCTGCCGATCTACAGAAACGGCGCATCGCTCGATACCCTCGCAGAGCACCGCGCCAATATTGTCGGCTGGGTCTATGCGCCATTCCGCATGGATGACCTGATGAACAGCATGTTAGATGTGCATACTGCCGGGCTTGATATCGAAATCTATGATGGCGATGAGTTATCCGACAGAACCCTGATGCACGACCCCAGCCGTCACGATGCCGGAATCTCCCCGCTTTTTCGCACCGCACGATCTCTCGATATTGTCGGCCACAAGTGGACGATGGCAATCCACTCGCTGCCCGGCTTCGAGATGCGGCTGGACCGGGAAAAGCCGCAAATCGTCGTCAATACCGCCATCAGCGTGAGCCTGTTGCTGACCCTGCTTGCCTGGTTGCTGGTACGCGACCAGCAACGCACCCTGCAGACGGCAAAATATCTGGCGGAAAACGAGGCGCGCCTGAGAGAAATGTTCGAAAACCTGAACAGCGGCGTTGCGATTTATCACGCATCGCCGGACGGCCGGGACTTCACCATTACCGCCTTCAACCCTGCGGCAGAACGCATCGAGAAGATCGGCAGCGCGGAAGTAATCGGCAGGAACGTGACAGAGGTCTTTCCGGGCATCGCGGAAACCGGCTTGCTTGAAGCATTGCGGCGCGTCTGGAAAAGCGGCGCGGCGGAGCATTTTCCGGCTTCCTTTTATCAGGATGAACGCATCAGCGGCTGGCGCGAGAATTACGTGTTCAAGCTGAGTTCCGGGGAGATGGTGGCCATTTACGATGATGTGACCGAGCGCAAACTGCAGGAAGATCAGACGCAATATCAGGCACATTATGATGCGCTCACGCATTTGCCCAACCGGACCCTGATGACCGACCGTATCCGGCAGGCGCTCGCCAAAGCCAAACGTGACAAGTCCCGCCTGGCGCTGATGTTCGTCGATCTGGACAAGTTCAAGCCGGTCAACGATGAGCTCGGCCATGACATCGGCGATCTGTTGCTGAAGGAAGTGGCAAGACGCCTGCAGGATTGCATGCGCGAGTCGGATACTGCGGCGCGCACCGGCGGCGACGAATTCCTCGTGCTGCTGCCGACCATTGATGCAGAAAACATTGAAGCGGAGCAGGATGCAATGCTGGTTGCCGAAAAAATCTGCCATGCCATTTCTCAGCCCTATGAGCTGGCCGGCCACCGACTGGACATTTCCTGCAGCATCGGCGTGGCCGTCTATCCCGAGCACGGCAGCGATGAGGAGCAACTGCTCAAACATGCCGACATGGCCATGTATCACGCCAAGGGAGATGGGCGTAACAACGTAAAAATTTTCCACGCAGGGATGCGGGCCAAATCATGAATTACATGCAGCAGAATGCGCCTTGCCTGCCGTGATCGCATACAATCGCGCGGTTATTGATTCCGGCGCCGACTGATGTATTTCAAACTTGTTCTGGTTACCTGTGTTCTGGCCTTTTGTGCGGTGGTGCTGAGCGCCTACGCGCGCCTCGCCGATGCCGGCCTGGGTTGCGCCAACTGGCCTGCCTGCTACGAGGAAAATGCGCTGAAGGAACGGCTGCCGCCCCAAGCGCATGCGGCAAGATCCGGCGCGGCGCGTGGCCATGATTCCTGGCAGTGGAAGCTGCACGGCCAGCTGGTGCAACTGCTGGGCTTTCTGGCGGTCGCGGTTTGCGCAATGGCGTGGAAGCAACGCAGGCAGTTACGGCAATCGCCCCTGCTGCCGTCCCTTCTGCTGGGGTTGATGGTTTTTCTGGCGGCGTTCGGCGTGTGGGCTTTCGGACATCTACCACGCCCGGTGACGGTTTCGGTGCATCTTGTCGGCGGGATGGTCATGCTGATCTTGCTGACATGGATTATGTTGCGCCAGATGACGCCGGTGGGTGTGGTTGATGCAAACACGGCGCAGAAATTGCGCAGCCTCTGGTGGCTTGCCATTGCGCTGCTGATGGCCCAGATCATGCAGGGTGGCTGGGCCAGCTCCAATTTTGCCGCGCTGGCCTGCACTGATTTTCCGCTTTGCCAGGGCGCGTTGCTGCCGCCGATGGATTTCTCATTCGGCCTGAATGATTCCGGCCGGCCGCTTTCCCCGGAAAAATTGACGGCGATTCACTGGATGCACCGGGCCGGCGCGCTGCTCACCATTGCTTTTCTGGTTTGGTTGTCTTTCCGGGTCATGGCGGCAAAAGGCTTGCGCAACCTCGGCAAGAGCATGCTGTGGCTGGTTTTGCTTGAGGCGCTATTGGGCGTTGCCAATGTGCTGCTCGGCCTGCCGCTGCTGGTCGCGGCGCTGCACAACGCGGTGGCGATGCTGCTGCTGATCGCGCTGGTGGTTCTGGGATTCAGGCTTCAGAGAGAGAAGGCCAGGTAGCCTGACCCTTCCGGTTTTCCCACTTCCCACTCCCTACTTCCTACTCCCCAGTTCTAATGCCTGAAATGACGGTAGCCGGTAAACATCATCGCCAGCCCATGCTCGTCGGCCGCCGCGATCACTTCCGCGTCGCGCATCGAGCCGCCGGGCTGGATCACCGCTTTCGCGCCGGCTTGCGCCAGCACATCCACGCCATCGCGGAACGGGAAGAAGGCGTCGGACGCGACTACCGAACCCGCCAGACTTAAACCCGCATTCTGCGCCTTGATCGAGGCGATGCGCGTGCTGTCCACGCGGCTCATCTGGCCTGCGCCGACGCCGAGGGTTTGCCCGCCCTTGCAGAACACGATGGCATTCGACTTGACATATTTCGCCACGCGCCAGGCAAACAGCAGGTCTTGCAGTTGCTCATGCGTCGGCTGCGCCTTGCTCACCACCTTGAGCTGCGCCGCCTGCACGTTGAGCGTATCCGGCGACTGCACCAGCAGGCCGCCGCCGACGCGCTTCATGTCATATTGGTTGTGCGCGTTGGACAGCGGCGCGGTGAGCACGCGCACGTTCTGCTTCGCCGCGGTGACCTGGAGCGCGGCATCGCTTGCGCCCGGTGCGATAATGAGTTCGACGAACTGGTTGGCGGTGATCTGCGTCGCGCTCGCTTCATCCAGCTCGCGGTTGAAGGCGATGATGCCGCCGAACGCGGAGGTGGTGTCGGTGGCGTAGGCGAGCTTGTAGGCATTCAGCGCGCTGTCGGCAATTGCCACGCCGCATGGGTTGGCGTGCTTGACGATCACGCACGCGGGCTGGTCGAAAGTCTTGACCAGTTCCCACGCCGCATCGGCATCGCCGATGTTGTTGTAACTTAATTCCTTGCCCTGCAACTGGGTGTAGCCGGCAATGCCGCCCGCCAACGGCACAAGGTCACGGTAGAACGCCGCTTGCTGATGGGGGTTTTCGCCGTAGCGCATCTCCTGCACCTTGGCGAAATTGAAGTTGATCTGCGCCGGAAACGCGCTGTTACTACCGTCCGCATCGATCGCGGTGAGGTAGTTGCTGATCATGCTGTCATAGGCGGCGGTGTGCGAGAACGCCTTCTTCGCCAGATCGAAACGCGTCGCGTCGCTCACCGCGCCATCGTTGGTTTGCATCTCTGCCAGCACGTCCGCATAATCTGCCGGGTCGGTAACAATCGCGACATGCGCGTGGTTCTTGGCCGCCGCACGCACCATCGTCGGCCCGCCGATGTCGATATTCTCGATCGCGTCCTCCAGCGTGCAGCCGGGTTTGGCAATGGTCGCCGCGAACGGATACAGGTTCACTACCACCAGGTCGATAGTCGGAATGTCGTGTTTTTTGAGTGTGGCGACATGCTCCGGCAGGTCGCGCCGCGCCAGGATGCCCGCGTGGACTTTCGGTTGCAGCGTCTTGACGCGGCCGTCGAGCATTTCCGGGAAACCGGTGTAATCGGCCACTTCGGTGCAGGACACGCCATTGCCGGCAAGCAGTTTGGCGGTGCCGCCGGTGGAGAGTATTTTCACGCCGAGCTGTTGCAAGCCCCGGGCAAATTCGAGGACGCCGGATTTGTCCGACACGCTGATGAGTGCTTGTTTGATTGCCATGATGGCTCCGGTAAAAATACTTGTTGCCGGGATGAATCCCGATCTACAGAATGCCGTGTTGCTGCATCTTTTTGCGCAGGGTGTTGCGGTTGATGCCGAGCATTTCTGCCGCGTGCGTCTGGTTGCCGCCGACATGTTCCAGCACCATTTCGAGCAGCGGCTTCTCGACGCAGTCCATCACCATGTCGTACATGCCGCAACAGGGTTTCTCGCCATCGAGATCCCTGAAATACTCCTTGAGTGTTTTGCGCACGTGGCGCGCCATGTCATTCTCGTTCACCAGACCATCGCTCATGCCGCCAGCCTTTCGATGTAATGCAGTCGTGCTCCGTGCTGCGCTTGTTGTTCAAAAAAATCGTCCACTGCCGCCATCTGTCCGGCAGGGCTTTCCAGTTGATTCATCTGGTGACGGAACTGCGCCGAGCCGGCCAGCCCCTTGGTGTACCAGGAGATATGTTTGCGCGCGACGCGCAGCCCGGTGTGTTCGCCGTAGAAGTTGTACAGTTCCTCGACGTGTCCGGCCAGCACCTGCCGGATTTCGGCGGTTTCCGGTGCGGGCAGGTGTTCCCCGGTGTTCAGGAAATGCTCGATCTCGCGGAACAGCCACGGGCGACCCTGTGCCGCGCGGCCAATCATGAGCGCATCTGCGCCGGTATGCTGCAACACGAAGCGCGCCTTTTCCGGTGTGTCGATGTCGCCATTGGCGATGACCGGGATTCTTACTACTGTCTTGACTGCCGCGATGGTGTCGTATTCTGCTTCGCCGGTGTAGGCGCAGGCACGGGTGCGGCCATGAATCGCCAGTGCCTGGATGCCTGCCGCTTCGGCGATCTGCGCGATGCGCACGGCATTGCGGCTGGTCTTGTCCCAGCCGGTGCGAATTTTCAGTGTGACCGGCACAGCCACCGCGCCAACCACTGCTTCGAGTATTTCCGCCACCAGTCTTTCGTTCTGCAACAGGGCGGAACCCGCCATCACGTTGCAAATCTTTTTCGCCGGGCAGCCCATATTGATATCGATGATCTGTGCGCCGTGATTCACGTTGTATTTTGCGGCTTGTGCCAGCATTTTCGGATCGGCGCCGACGATCTGCACCGAGATCGGATCGGCCTCGCCTTCATGATCGGCGCGACGTTTGGTTTTTTCCGAGCCGTACAGCAGCGAATTGGACGCCACCATCTCGCTTACCGCCATGCCCGCGCCCATGCGTTTGCACAGCATACGGAAAGGGCGATCGGTCACCCCGGCCATCGGGGCGACGATAAGGTTATTTCTGAGTTGATAGGGGCCGATGCGCATGATGATTTTCTGCGAGGGGGCGTGAATTATAAAGCAACGGGCAAGTGCTGGGGAAATACTGCGCGGATTTTTATCTTCAGACGGCTTTCTTGCTCCTGAAATCTGGTATCGTTGCCGGTATGCCGCTTTGCGGCATACCGGATTCTGTAACGAGGTGATGAAGTGATTGGTCGGTTAACGGGCATACTGCTGG
>JANLID010000238.1 GCA_024654105.1 Gallionella sp.
CGGCTCATGGGTTTTGTGTGATAACTTTATGATTACGCGACGAATTATAGCATTTTATTGGGGTGGTTGGTGAAATTTTAAGTCCGACAGGCTGCTAGCGTATTGCCCAGAGCAATGCTGCTGTCCAGCAACGGGGAAAAGTCTATGGAAAAATGGGTGGCCAGCGCGCCAAGAAATATCCCCGGCCAGCAGCCATAACCCCAGCGCAGCAAAGCCGCCACGGCAATGCCCGATGGCAGCCAGATCAGCGTGATGTGAGTGCCGAAGTAAGGAATCGCCAGTCCCAGCCTGCCGCTGACGAAGTAAGCCAGAGCCACGAGCAGGAGTTTCGCGGCAAACCGGGATTTGTCCTGATAGATTGGGTTTTTTGTTGGCGGAAGATTAGGCATAAAAAACATTATAAATCATCCAGATGCTTGGCGCGACGCGTTTATAGTGGCTTTGCCATTGAATCACCCATGAGTTTTCTATGTCTTCGCTCTTGATAAATCTTGGGCAGATATTGTCATGCGGCAAAACCGTATCCGTAGGGTGGGCTGCGCCCACCATGCCGGGCGCAGCCCGACCTACATTTATCTCCGGCCCGGCTTGAGGTTTCCTGTGCCCTGACAGCGCCAAACCCCGCAAGATCCTGTGGCATCCCTGATTTTTCAAATATAAAGGAGTAGCGGGAAGGCTTATGCGCTCTGGATCAAAGAATGGCGTACAGCAAAGTTCAGCGTCAGGCCGCCTGTACGGCGATCCGGTCGCGCTGCGCGATGATGCGGTTGTGCTCGTCCACATAGACGAGTTGCGGGTGGAATCTTTGCAATTCCAGCTCGGAATACATGGCATAGCTGGCGATGATCAGAATATCGCCCGGATTGGCCTTGTGCGCCGCCGCGCCATTCACCGAAATTGTCCTGGAGCCGCGTTGCGCGCGGATGGCGTAAGTGGTGAAACGCTCGCCATTGGTGACGTTATAGATGTCAATCTGCTGGTATTCCCTGATATCGGCCGCATCCAGCAAATCGTCGTCGATCGCGCAGGAGCCTTCATAGTGCAGCTCGGAATGCGTGACATGCACCCGGTGCAGTTTGGCTTTTAGCATGATTCTTTGCATGGGGTATCTCTCTCCTTCAACAGGGCGCGGATTATATAGCAATCAATCCAGAAACGGCAGTTGGCGGAAAATTTCCATAGATTTAGTGCTATTGAACTGCATTCGTAGGTGCGAATTTATTCGCACGTAACTCGTTGTCAGTGCGAATAAATTCGCACCTACAAAACCACCAACTGCTTTTTCCAGGATCAATCGACGATACAAACTTCGACATTGTCCAGCAGACGCGTACTGCCCAATTTGGCTGCGGCCAATATCACCAGCTCCCGCTGCGCCGGATTACCTTGCACGGGGCTTGCAGGCTGCAAATCAGACTGGTTGCGCACCGCCAGATAATCCGGTAGCCAGCCCCTTGCGGCAAGGGCTTCGACCGCCCGCTTCTCTAATTGTTCAAAATTGCGCTCGCCTTGCAGGATGGCCTGCCGCATTCCTTGCAGCGCCCGGTACAGAAAAGCCGCCTCGCTGCGCTCCGCTTCACTTAAATACTGGTTGCGCGAACTCAGCGCCAGACCGTCCGCCGCACGCACCGTCTCGCCGCCGATAATGCGTATCGGCAGATTCAGTTGCGTGACCATCTGCCGGATGATGTGCAATTGCTGGTAATCCTTTTTGCCGAACAGCGCGACCTGCGGCTGCACGATGTTGAGCAGTTTCAGCACCACCGTCGCCATGCCGCGAAAATGGCCGGGACGCGCAGCGCCTTCCAGCCCGTCAGCGATCGGCGGCGGCTCGACGAACACGGTTTGCTGCGCGGGATACATTTCATTGACCGACGGCGCGAACACCACATCCGCCAAACCTTGCAGCCTGGCACAGTCCGTTTCCAGCGTGCGCGGGTACTTGTCGAAATCCTCGTTCGGCCCGAATTGCAGCGGGTTCACAAAGATGCTCGCCACCACGCAGTCGCCATGATCGCGAGCAAGGCGCGTCAGATCGAGATGGCCCTCATGCAGATTGCCCATGGTCGGCACGAACGCGATGGCGCGTTCATCAGAAAGTCGTGTGCGCAGATCGGCGATATGGCTAATTATCTGCATATTGATGCGCCCCGCTTAAGCATAGACGCTACGCCCTTCGTTGCCCTTGAAATCCTTCACCCACAGCGATGTGTTGTGCGGCCAATATTTTTCAGCAACATACTGCACTATTCCGAGAGAACCGCTTCGTCCAGTAACCACACCCGGTGGTTCGACCTTGAATTCGTCGTGGTGGCCGATGATCGATGTCGGTCCGACGACGGGGTAAGGCCCTTCTCGCATCTCCGTCTTGGGTAGATCGAATCCCCGCTGAAGCGATACGAAGTCCGAGAATCGCATTACGCCTCCAGAATCTCCGCCACATTCTGGGCGATGGTCTGCTCCAGTTCCCGCGCCTGCGCAACCTTGCCCTTCAGCAGCTTGCGTACCTCACGTTGCGCTTCTTCGGCAGAAATCGTTTCGACCAATCCGCTGTCAATTTCCGCTGAGCGACGCAATGCTTCTACGCGCCATGCTTCAGCGATACTTGAAGAATTAGTCATGCTTGAGTTGGAGCGGCTGACAACGCAAGCCCGGAACATTACCGAGTCGCTGGTCGTTGCTAAACAGCGTGGCATCGAGCACCAGCGCGCTGGCGGCAATTAAAGCATCGGGGAGTTTCAGGCGGTATTCACGCCGCAAGCGGATGGCGGTTTCTCGCACCGCAGCATCCACTCCAATCCGGCGAAAGTCGGTGAGCAATACGCGCAATTCCCGCTCTTGCGTCGGCTGAATTTCCGGCCAGGAAAGCAGTTCGATTTCGCTTATCACCGAATAGGCGTAATACCCTGTTGGCAAGCTCTCCGCCAGCTTGCCGTCATGAATGTAAATCAGCGCGTTGGTGTCGAACAGGTATTTCATGACCATTCGGTATCGCGGATGCGCCGCTGATAGGCAACCCCATCTTCGTTGAAGGGTACTGTCCCTACGAACCGCGCCAGATCACGCGAGGGGTCTATCAGTTTCCAGCCTGCATTCACTTCGCCGGATACGCGGCGAGCGGCAAGAAATTCGACGAAGTCCAATACCTCGGACAAGCGGTGTTCGTCCAGTTGGTGCAAACGTTCAACGATGGTAGTTTCAAGCTGTGCATTCATCTTTGCTCTCCTTTCGGTAAGATGCTTCAGTCTAGCAGCGATGCGACATTTTGCGCGATTCGGGTTTGCAATTCCAGTGCTTCAGAATTCAGCACTTCCAGTTCCTCGTTGAGCGTTTCCAGCTTTTCTTTGAAGTCTTCGTCGCTGACTGCTTCGCCCGCAGCGACGCCGACATAACGCCCTGCGTTGAGGCTCCAGCCTTGGGCTTCGATTTCGGCGAGGGTGGCGGCTTTGCACAGGCCGGGGATGTCGCGGTATTCGAGGCTTCTACCCCCATCCCTGCCTTCCCCCTGCAAGGGGGAAGGAGTCTTGCTCCCTCTCCCTCCGGGAGAGGGTTGGGGTGGGGGAAGGTTTGCTTTGCCTTTGTCGAGGAACCACAGCATGCAGGGCAACGTGACGGTGTAAAACATGTTAGGGCCGACGGCGACCATCACGTCCACGGCGCGTGCTTCGATCAATTGTTTGCGGATTTCCTGTTCGCTGCTGCGGGCATCGCTGGCCGGGTTCGCCATGACGAATCCGGCGCGGCCTCGGTCATTCAGGCTGGAATAGAACAGTTGTATCCACAGCATGTTGGCGTTGTCGGTGCGCGGCAACACGCCAGCCAGTTGCGGATTGTGCTTCTCGATTTCCGCCATCGCGTCGTTGATCGCCTGCCCGACTTCGCGCCTTCCGGCAGATTCAGCAGATGCGCAAAACGCGCCGCTTGCGGCAGGAAGATCACGCCTTCGGCATGGTAGGCGGCGGGTTCGTCGGCGCGTGAGGAGCGACGAGACGTTCCCCCTCCCCCGGTGGGAGAGGGGAGGAGTTGTGCGCGACACTGGGCGAAGCGGGTCTCAGCAAACAAAAGAAAGATCAGGCCCAGCACCGGCGCGGAATATTGCGCCGCAGTCAGCCCGGAGTTGGCGCGGAACTGGTCGGCGGCGTTCCACAGGCGTTTTTCCAGGGTATCGGAGGCGGTATCCCGTTCGGATGGTGCAATCCAGTGCATGAAATTCCTTTGAACCTCCAGTAAAGCAGGTGAAGTTTGTGGGGCGTGCCCTATATGCGGTCCGTCTAAATATCGCGTGCAGGGCACGCTCCTACATCCGCTGTTTTATCGCGCGCCGGAATTAGAAACTATGTTCCTGTGCAGGAAAACTCCCCGCCTTTACCTCGGCGACGTAATTTTTCACCGCTGCCGCGACGCCATCCGCGCCTTGCAGGAAATTTTTTGCGAAGCGCGCCTTCTTGCCCGGATAGATATTCAGCATGTCGTACAGCACCAGCACCTGGCCGGAACACGCCGTGCCCGCGCCGATGCCGATGGTGGGGATGGAAAGCGCGGCAGTGATCTCCGCCGCCAGCAGCGCGGGTATGGTTTCCAGCACCAGCATCCCCGCGCCGGCCTGTTCCAGCGCCACCGCGTCCTCCAATAATTTTTGTGCGGCGGCGGGCTCCCTGCCCTGCACGCGATAGCCGCCCATCTGGTGCACCGATTGCGGCGTCAGGCCGATATGCCCGCATACCGGGATGCCGCGTCCGGCAAGGAATTCCACCGTCTCGGCCATCGCCGTGCCGCCTTCCAGCTTGACCATCTGCGCGCCCGCCGCCATCAGCTTTGCGGCATGGGCAAAGGTTTCCTGCGGACTGATCTGGAATGTGCCGAATGGCATGTCGCCAATGATGAATGCTTGTTTCGCGCCGCGCGCCACGCAGGCGGTGTGATACACCATGTCGTCCAGCGTAACCGGCAAGGTGGTTTCGTGTCCTTGCAACACCATGCCGAGCGAATCGCCAACCAGCAGCACATCCACGCCCTGCGCCTCGAGCAGCGCGGCAAAGCTCGCGTCATAACAGGTCAGCACGGCAATTTTTTCGTCCTTGCCGCGCATCGCTTGTAATGTGGTCAAAGTGGTTCGCATCATAATTTTCCGATCAAAGTTTCAAAAGTGCGGACAGGATGTCCGCGCTCCAGTCATCCCCGGCTAAAAAATTCGCGCGGCCCGCGCATTTCCTCGATGCGTTGCAGCAACAAGGCGAAATCTCCGTCTCCCTCTTCGAAGTTCAGGTTTTCGGTGTTCACCATC
>JANLID010000256.1 GCA_024654105.1 Gallionella sp.
ACGAAAGAGACACTAAACCTGCCAAGCATGTGCTGTTTTGGAGCGGACAGTACGCCCTAGCTCATTGAAATGCAACGGGGTTTTGAGGGGAGACCTCAGTGCCAGAGTCGATTTCTTTTCTTCGCGCATTACAATCCCTTCCCGCTAATCCATCTACTCCGGCAACACAACGTTTGACGGCTCAGTCCTTACTGCCCTGCCACCATCATGTTTTCAATCAGAATCGACCCGCACTGTTTCGAGCTTTGCACCAGCACGTCATTGCCCACCGCAACGATATTGCGGAACATATCTTTCAAATTTCCCGCGATGGTAATTTCCTGCACCGGATACTGGATCTCGCCATGCTCCACCCAGAAGCCCGCTGCGCCGCGCGAATAGTCGCCGGTAACATGATTCACGCCTTGGCCGAGCAGCTCGGTGACCAGCAGGCCGCGCCCCATCTGTTTCAGCAGTCCGGCAAAATCGAGTTCGCCGGGGTGCGCCCCGGATGCCTTCAGGATCAGGTTGTGGTTGCCGCCCGCGTTGCCGGTGGTGCGCAGGCCGAGCTTGCGCGCCGAATAGCTGCCGAGGAAATAACCGCGCAGCACACCGTCTTCGACAATCGTGCGGCGCTGCACGCGCACGCCCTCGTCGTCGAACGGACTGGAGGCCAAGCCTTTGCGGATGTCCGGGACGTCTTCGATGTTGATGTGCGGCGCAAACACCGGCTGGTCCAACTGGTCGATCAGGAACGAGGACTTGCGATACAGGCTGCCGCCGCTGACCGCACCGGCGAAATGCCCCAGCAAACCCGACGCAATCGGCGCTTCGAACAGCACCGGCACCTGCATGGTATCGATCTGGCGCGCGTTCAAACGGCGTACCGTGCGTTGCGCCGCGATGCGCCCGACCTGTTCCACTTCCATCAAATCGCCGGCATCGCGCGCCACGCTGTACCAGTAGTCGCGCTCCATTGCGTCGTCCTTGCCGGCGATCACCGCGCAACTGACGCTGTGGCGCGAAGTAGGGTAACCGCCGATAAAGCCGAGACTGTTGGCATGCACAAACTGCGCCTCATGCACGTTCACCGTCGCGCCTTCCGAGTTGCCGATGCGCTTGTCTACATCCAGCGCGGCCCGCTCGCAGCGTTTCGCCAGCTCAATCGCATCATCCACCGGCAAATCCCACGGGTAATACAAATCCAGATCGGAACAGTCACGCGCCAGCATGTTGGCATCGGGCAAGCCGGAGCAATCATCTTTTGCGGTATAGCGCGCAATCGACAACGCGGCATCCACCGTATCGCGCACCGCCTGCGGCGAAAAATCCGAGGTGCTGGCATTGCCGCGCTGCTGGCCGATATAGACGGTGATACCCAGCCCCTTGTCGCGGTTGTATTCGATGGTCTCCACTTCGCCCTGGCGCACGGTGACGGCTTGGCCAAACCCTTCAGATACCTCGGCAGACGCCGCCGATGCGCCACGTTGTTTGGCATACGCCAGCATGTCTTGGGCGATGTTGCGCAAGCTCTCGGCAGAATTGGAGAACCTGTCTCGTGTCTGGCTGGCGGGATGTGGGGCAGATGATACGAGTGCACTCATGACAAAAGCGGAAAAATAACGGGCATGGCAAGTAGCTACCTCTAATAATTATGAAACTCGCTATGCCCGTTTCCCTCACCCCAACCCTCTCCCGCAGGCGGGCGAGGGAGCAAACGAATCGCTTCGCGAAGTTTCATGTTAACGAAAGGCGTTATCATAGCAGCATCTCCAGAATAGACCGCGCGCCATGAACCAGCACCCCAGACACGACCAGAATGACGAAGAGCCAGATCTGCCGCCCAGCAAAACCAAAGTCAAGCAGCAGATGCACGACCTGCAGGATCTCGGCGCGGAGCTGGTGGCGCTCGGCAAGGATCAGCTCGCGCAGCTCGACTTGCCGGAAACCCTGCGCGATGCGATACGCGAGATGCACCGCATCAGCAAGTTCGGCGCACGCAACCGCCAGATGCAGTACATCGGCAAGCTGATGCGCGGGGTAGAAGATACTGCGCCCATCGTCGCCAAATTGAACGCATGGAAAGGTTATTCACAACAGCACACTGCCCACCTGCACCAACTGGAACGCTGGCGCGACCGCCTGCTGGAAAGCGAAGGCGCGTTAACCGAACTGCTCGCCGCGTATCCACAGACCGATGTGCAGCGCTTGCGTGCGTTGATCCGCAACGCAAAAAAAGAACAAGAGACCGGTAAGCCTCCCAAGAATTACCGCGAAATCTTTCAGGTGTTGCGCGAGATCATCCCGGAACCAACATAGCAATAACCATGACGACCCTCCTTCCCCACATCACCCTCGAATCGGGCAAGCAACCGCAACACAGCATCATCTGGCTGCATGGCTTGGGCGCCGACGGACAGGACTTCGTGCCCATTGCCGACGAACTGGAGTTGCCCGTCGCGGTACGCTATATTTTTCCCCATGCGCCGCAGCGTCCGGTCACCATCAACGGCGGCTTCGTGATGCGTGCCTGGTACGACATAAAGGGCCAGGATATCGGCGCGAAGCAGGACGAGGCGGGAATCCGTGAATCGCAAACTTTGGTCGAGGCGCTGATCGCGCAGGAAGTCGCGCGCGGAATTGCGCCAGGCAACATTTTTCTGGCCGGATTTTCCCAGGGCGGCGCCATCGTGCTGCACACCGCCTTGCGGCAAACTACCCCGCTGGGCGGAGTGCTGGCGCTGTCGACCTACCTGCCGTTGGCCGAAACGGTTGCCCATGAAGCGCAGGCAAGCGCACGGACTACGCCGATCTTCATGGCGCACGGGCGCAGCGACACGGTCGTGCCTTATGCGTCAGGTGCCGCCTCAAGGGATGCGCTGCTCAAACTGGGCTATGCGGTGCAATGGCATGAATACCCCATGCCGCATTCGGTATGCGAAGCGGAGTTGCGCGATATCGAAGCCTGGCTGACAGAGGCACTGCATAAATCGGATTAAAGGCTCGATATTTCTTTGACTACCTCGGCTTCAACGGCGACATGGACCTGGCCATCGCGCCGCGCATCGGCGTAGTTGATTTTGGATGTGCTGAACGCAGAAATACATCGTTGGCGCGCAATGCCCAGATTACTCATTCTTGATATGGTGCTTGACACCATAAATAATCAACACCCATAATCCAACCGTGAAAGAAAGCGCCGATCTGCTATATCGTGAGAAACGAACCTACGCCGGTGGCATCATCGAAATGGTTGTCTGGCGAGTACCTGGTCCTGTTCCGCCATCCGAGCATCCATTCAAATACCGGCTGGTATTTGTGCGGAACGGCGAACGGCTAATCGGTTATGACAATGAACGCGGGAAGGGCGACCACAGGCATGTTGGCAAAACCGAAATGCCTTACCTATTTGTGGATGAGAACCAATTACTCGAAGATTTCTGGCAAGACGTGAAGGAGGCAACAAAATGAAAATCGATAACGCCGTGCTGCACCTGACTGTGGGCGAACCTGTATCTGCCAGCCTTGCGCGCGCCAGCGCCGCCATGAAAGCCACCAGACAAGGCAAGTCCGCGCAACCCTATTTTGGCGTCGGCTTCGACGATGTCGGCGAACTGTTCTCCGTCTTCACCCCAAAGCGCTGGGAACTGATAGGCGCACTACGCGAAGGCGGTGCGATGACAGTGGCTGAACTCGCCAGACAGATCAAGCGCGACTACAAGAATGTGCACAACGATTGCGAGCGGCTGATCGAGTGGACGGCGCTCGAAAAAGACGAGAATGGCCTGGTCTTTGCGCCTTATGACGAGATCGTGGTGGATATGAAGTTGCCGGACAGGCGCGCGGCGTGATTATTAATTAATGCTGACCTTATGCAATATTATTGATGTTTCCATCAATAACGACATACGGCGCATTCGGGAATGCAATGCACTTTGTCATTCCGTGGAAACTGTCTTCATTTAAGGAATACTCAATAAGTCGGTTATTGCGCTTTCAAGCTATTGATTCGGCCAGATTATGTTTGAAGTCCGTTCGCCTGTCGAAAGGTGAATGGGCTTCGACAAGCCCGAACGGAGTTGATACTTCACCGTGCCGGATCAATAGTCACTATTGTTTTGAGAAGGAGATATAGGACATGTCTACGCAACGTTACACAGTTACGCCGCATCCGATTGAAACCCTGCTCACATGGGTCAAGTCTGGCGAGATCGCCATACCGGAGATTCAGCGTCCATTCGTTTGGGAAGCAACAAAGGTACGCAATCTGCTTGACTCGCTTTATCGTGGTTATCCGGTAGGCTATCTTATTGCATGGCGCAACCCCACGGTAAAACTTAAGGACGGTTCATCATCGGCTGGTAAGCGTGTATTGATTGACGGGCAGCAGCGCGTCACGGCACTGATGGCGGCGTTGCTCGGATACCATGTGGTGACCAAGGACTATGAGCAGGTGCGCATTCGCATCGCCTTCAATCCACTAGATGAAGATGAAGAGGGAAAGGGTAAGGGAAAGTTCGAGGTTTCTAATCCGGCTATTGCGAAAAACACGGCTTGGATTGCAGACGTGGCTGAGGTGTTTGCACCCAGTGCCAGCTTGTTTGCCTTGGTGAACGCCTATTGTTCGCGAAATCCCGGCACCGACCAAGACACTGTTTTCCAGATCATTGAGAAGCTGCGCAAGATCACAAACAATCTCGTTGGCGTGATTGAGTTGGATGGTGATTTGGATATTGAGACGGTGACGCAGATTTTTATTCGAGTGAATTCTGCGGGTGCGGAACTTAGTCAGGCGGATTTTGCCATGTCGAAGATTGCAAGCAATGAGAGCTATAGCGGCAACACCCTGCGCAAGGCAATCGACTATTTCTGCCACTTGGCTGTTGCTCCTGAGTTCTACGGCAAGATTAAGGAAAACGACACTGCATTTGCAACTACCGATTTCTTTAAGAAAATGGAATGGTTGAGAAATGAGAATGACGATATTTACGATCCATCTTACACGGACATGCTGCGCGTGGCGTTTACCTCGGAATTCAAGCGTGGCAAGCTGTCCGACCTGGTAGCGCTGCTCTCGGGGCGAAATTTCGAGACGAAAAAGTTTGAAGAAAACATCGCGGAACAATCTTTTGGGCGGCTGAAGGTCGGGGTAATGAATTTTATTAACGAAACGCACTTCAAGCGCTTCGTGATGATTATCCGCTCGGCGGGTTTCGTGGATGCGTCACTTATCGGTTCGCAGAACGCGCTTAACTTTGCTTATGTCCTCTATCTCACTCTGCGTGTGCAGGGCAAGCCACCAGCAGATATTGAAACAGCAGTTCGTAAGTGGTTTGTAATGTCTATGTTGACCGGGCGTTATTCTGGTTCACCAGAAAGCACAATTGATTTCGATATTCGTCAAATGCATGATCAGGGCTTTGACGCATACGGTACAGTGACGTTTGCTGGCGAAATGTCGGATGCATTTTGGGATACGCTGTTGCCGCAGCAGATGAACACCTCCAGTTCCAGCAGCCCGTATTTCCGAGTTTTTCAAGCTGCCCAAGTAAAACTAGGTGATCATGGATTTTTATCGCGCGACATTTCAGTTCGCGATTTAATTCTTAACAAATCTGACGTACATCATCTCTATCCTCGCAATCATTTGAAGGTACAGGGATTAAATCGAGGACGCTACAACCAGATAGCAAACTATGCGCTGACGCAAACCGAGATTAATATTGCAGTTGGTGACAAATCTCCAGAGATTTATTTCAAGCAAATTATTGAACAGTGTAATGGAGGCAAAAAGAAGTTTGGCGGAATTACGAACATTGCAGAATTGAGAACCAATTTTGCTGAAAATTGTATTCCACAATCCATGATGTCTGCTAACGTACCAGACTATGACTCCTTCCTTGAAGAGCGAAGAAAGCTTATGGCCTCCAAGCTGAAGACATATTTTCAGGCGCTTTGATAAGTATGCGCAGGCGGAAAAACGTAGCGATTTTCGCCGTATGTTGAATCCTCAAAAATAATTCATGCTGCGCCTAACCGAAGTCAAATTGCCCATCGACCACCCCGAGGAGGCCGTCCGGGACGCCATCCTCAGGCGGCTCGGCATTCCTGCGGAACAACTGGTCCGCTACGGCCTATTCAAACGTGGCATGGATGCGCGCAAAAAAAACAACATCCAGTTCACCTATACGCTGCATGTGACGGTGCGCGACGAAGCCGCGGTTCTGGCGCGTTGCAATAACAATCCGCACATCTCGATTGCGCCCGATACCAGCTACCATTTCGTTGCACAAGCTCCCCAGAATCTATCCTCGAGACCCGTCGTGATCGGCATGGGCCCGGCCGGCCTGTTCGCCGGACTGATCCTCGCGCAGATGGGCTTCCGCCCGCTGATCCTGGAACGCGGCAAGGCGGTGCGCGAACGGACAAAAGACACCTTCGGGCTGTGGCGGCAGGGCGTGCTCAACCCGGAATCCAACGTGCAATTCGGCGAAGGCGGCGCGGGCACCTTCTCCGACGGCAAGCTGTACAGCCAGATCAAGGACCCCCGGCACCTCGGCCGGAAAGTGCTGGAGGAATTCGTCAGGGCGGGTGCGCCGGAAGAAATCCTGTATGCCGGCCATCCGCATATCGGCACGTTCCGCCTGGTGGGCATGGTGGAGAAAATGCGCGCAACCATCCAGTCGCTGGGCGGTGAGATACGCTTCCAGAGCCGTGTGGACGACATCGAAATCGCGGATGGCAAGGTGCGTGCGGTCACGCTCGCCAATGGTGAGCGCATCGCCACCGATCATCTGGTGCTGGCCATCGGCCACAGCGCGCGCGACACCTTCGAGATGCTGCATCGGCGCGGCGTGGCAATCGAGGCCAAGCCGTTCTCGATCGGCCTGCGCATCGAGCATCCGCAATCGCTGATCGACCATGCGCGCTACGGCAGCAATGCGGGCAACCCGCTGCTCGGCGCGGCGGATTACAAGCTGGTGCATCACGCCGGCAACGGCCGTTCGGTATACAGCTTCTGCATGTGCCCCGGCGGCACGGTGGTCGCCGCAGCCTCGGAAGCGGGGCGAGTGGTCACCAACGGCATGAGCCAGTATTCGCGCAACGAGCGCAACGCCAACAGCGGCATCGTGGTCGGCGTCTCGCCGCAGGATTATCCCGGTGGCCCGCTCGCCGGGATCGAATTCCAGCGCCATTGGGAAGCGCGCGCCTTCGAACTGGGCGGCAGCAATTATCAGGCGCCCGGCCAACTGGTCGGCGATTTTCTCGCGGGCAGGCCTTCGCGCAACCTTGGCGCGGTGCAGCCGTCCTACACGCCGGGTGTGCATCTCACCGATTTATCCACCGCCCTGCCGGATTATGCGATTGCTGCGATCCGCGAAGCCTTGCCCGCCTTCGCGAAACAGATCAAGGGATTCGACCTTGCGGACGCGGTGCTGACCGGCGTGGAGACTCGCACCTCGTCGCCGCTGCGCATCAGGCGCCACGACGACGATTTGCAAAGCATCAATACCGCCGGGTTGTACCCCGCCGGGGAAGGTGCAGGCTATGCGGGCGGGATACTTTCTGCGGCAGTGGATGGCATCAGGATTGCCGAAGCGGTGGCGTTGAGTATGATGGGCAACCGCACACTATCGACTGGGGTCACATGACACATGCCGGTTTGATTTCCTCGCTCTCCGCCATCGTTGGCGGCGATGCCGTGTTGACTGGCGAAGACACCCTGCCGTATTGCGCCGACAAGCGCGGCCGCTATACGGGTTCCGCGCTGGCAGTAGTGTTTCCCGCGGATACGCAGCAGGTCGCGGAGGTGGTGCAACTGTGCGGCGCGCACCGGGTGTCCATCGTACCGCAGGGCGGCAATACCAGCCTGTGCGGCGCATCGGTGCCGCTGGCCAAAGGCCGGCAGATCGTGCTCAACCTGGCGCGCATGAACCGCATCCGCGCGCTGGACGCCCTCAACTACACCATGACGGTGGAAGCAGGCTGCATACTGGCCGACGTGCGCGAAGCGGCGAAACAGGGCAACTGCCTGTTTCCGCTCAACCTGCCGTCAATCCAGCATTGCGAAATCGGCGGCAATCTTTCCACCAATGCCGGCGGCATCAACGTGTTGCGCTATGGCACGATGCGCGAGCTGGTACTCGGGTTGGAAGTGGTACTGCCGGACGGCCGCATCTGGAACGGCCTGCGCGCCTTGCGCAAGGACAACTCCGGCTACGATCTGAAACATCTGTTCATCGGCGCTGAGGGCACACTCGGCATCATTACCGCCGCCGTGCTGAAACTGTTTCCGCGCCCGCAGGCGATGGCCACCGCTTGCGTGGGGTTGCGCGATCCGGCAGCAGCAGTCGAATTGTTCGCACACCTGCGCGCTGCCTGCGGGGATCGCATCAGCGCCTTTGAAATCATCGGCCGGTCCTGCCTGGACCTGGTGTTTCGCCACTTTCCGGGCACGCATGATCCTTTCGCCAAACGGCATGAATGGACGGTGATCATCGATCTATCCGATGTGCTGGATGTTCCGCTGGACGAGTCGCTGCACGCAGCGCTGGAAAGCTTCACCGGCGGCATCGAGGTGTTTGCGGTAACTGCCGAAAAGGCGCAGGCCGAAAAATGGTGGAAGCTGCGCAACAGCCTCAGCGAGGTGCAAAGAATCGATGGCATCAGCATCAAGCATGACATTTCGGTGCCGGTCAGCAGTATCGCGGAATTCATCGCGCAGGCCGATGCCGCGCTAAATGGCGCCTTCCACGGCGTACGCATCATCTCCTTCGGCCACATCGGCGACGGCAATGTTCACTACAACGTATCCATGCCGGACGCCGCACAGAACAAGTCGTTTATCGAACAGCACGAACATGAAGTGAACCGCCTGGTGTATCAGGTTATCGCTCGGCTCAATGGCAGCATCAGCGCCGAACATGGTTTGGGACAGCTCAAACGCGAGGATATCAGCCACTACAAGAGCGCGCTGGAACTGGAACTGATGCGCAGCATCAAGCGCACTCTCGACCCACACGGGCTGATGAATCCGGGCAAGGTGATTTGATGCGCAATACCGGATAAGGCAAAACAAAAGGCGGCAAGCCTTGCGTTCGGGATAGCGCCATACCGGGTCTTTGTCATACCGCGACAGCGCGCACATAAGTATTTGCGCAACTCTCTATTTTTATGGATAATGCGCGCCCCCAGTGACTGTATTCATGGGAGTGCGTACACCCGCCGCACCAAATTACTCGCAAGGAAAGAAAATGAAAGCAGATATTCACCCGAATTATCAGGAAATCACCGTGACCTGTAGTTGCGGCAACAGCTTCAAGACCAAGTCCGCGATGGGCAAGCCTGCCCTGAAGGTCGAGGTTTGTTCTGAATGTCACCCGTTCTACACTGGCACACAAAAAATTGTGGATACTGCCGGACGCATCGACAAGTTCCGTCAAAAATACGGCACCAAGACTGCGGCATAGGAACTTTGCGCGTCAGCTTGATCAAAAGGCAGCGTTGCTGCCTTTTTTATTTGCGGCGACAATCCCCACTTTGATCCAAAGCCGAACAGGAATTGCCATGCGTATTCTCATCACCGCTCTCGCACTCGCGCTGCTGTCTGGTTGCGCGCAGAACCCGGTTACCGGACAAAACGATTTCGTGATGATGTCGGAAAGCCAGGAGGTTGCCACTGGCCGCCGAGCCGATGTGCAGGTCAAGAAACAATACAGGGTCTACGAATCCAAGGCGTTGCAGGACTATGTCAACCGCGTCGGACAACGCATTGCCAAACAGAGCCACCGCCCCGACCTGCAATACCACTTCACCGTGCTTGATTCCCCCGAGATCAACGCCTTCGCGCTGCCGGGTGGCTACGTTTACATCACGCGCGGTATTCTGGCCTACCTCAACAGCGAGGCGGAGCTGGCCGCCGTGGTGGGGCATGAAATCGGCCACGTCACTGCGCGCCACGGCGTACGCCAGCAAAGCGCCGCGCAGGCCACCAACATCGGCCTGACCATCGCTTCCATCTTCGTACCGGAGATCGGTTCGACGGGCGGGCAGAACATCGCCAACATTGTCGGC
Organism: Gallionella sp.; assembly: GCA_024654105.1. Taxonomy (GTDB): domain Bacteria; phylum Pseudomonadota; class Gammaproteobacteria; order Burkholderiales; family Gallionellaceae; genus Gallionella. Next base: position 10,054 of record JANLID010000256.1, read on the forward strand.
GGCGCGCTGCTGTCGGGCTACGGGCGCGAACACGAACTGGAAGCCGACCGGCTCGGCGCGGAATACCTAGCGCGTACCGAATATGATCCGCAGGCCATCATCAAGGTGGTCGGCGTGCTGAAGAACCAGGAACTGAAGGATGCCGAACTGGCCAAGCAGGAGGGCCGCGAGCCGCGCCGCTACCACGGCCTGTTCGCCTCGCATCCGGACAACGACACGCGCCTGCAGCAGGCGGTGGGCGAAGCAAGCAAGAATGCCGCCCCCCAGGCACACTTCGAAGGGCGCGAGGAATTCCTGCGCAGCACCGATGGCCTGCTGTTCGGCGACAGCAGCGACCAGGGCGTGGTGCGCAACAACCGCTTCTATCACGGCGAACTGGGCATCACTGTCGCCTTCCCGAAAAGCTGGCAGGTGCACAACTTGCCGGACGCACTGGTCGCCGTCAGTCCGCAGGGCGAAGCGATGTTGCAGATGAAGATGGATCAGAAACCGCGTGGCATCCCAGCGGACTATGCGCGCCGCCTGGTGGGCTCCGGCGCGCAGGTGCGCTCGCTCGATCTGGATGGATTGACCGCTGCGACCTTTGAATTGCCGAACACCATGGGCGGCGTGATCTACCACAACCGGTATGCCTACATCCTGCAAGCGCAAGCCAAGGCGCGCGGCGGCCTGAGCACGCACCGCAATGAAATTTTCGATACGGTGCGCAGTTTTCATTCCATCACCGCCGATGAACGCAAGCTGGTCAAACCGCTCAGCATTCGCGTTATCATCGCGCGCACGGGCGACACTTACGCCGGGCTCGCGCAAGGCTCGCCGCTGGGCAAATCGGCGGAAACCTACCTGCGCCTGATGAACGCGCAATATCCGGACGGCGAGCCGCAGGCGGGGCAGCGCATCAAGATTGTGGAGTAGTGAGTAGTGAGTAATGAGTAGTGAGTGGGAAGTGGGAAGTGGGAAGTGGGGAGTGGGTTTTCCTACTGAGGCGTGCAGCGCCTTTCCACTGAGCGCAGCGATCCACTTTCTACTGGGGTGCACAGAACCGTTTCATTCACCACGAATAGTAGAAAATGGCTATTTTCTGAAAGCATAATGTATTTCATAAAACCCACCGATCCGCATCCCGTCACCCCCGCCAAGGCGCTGCTGCTTGGGGTGCTGATCCTGATCTGGGTTGCCACCGGTCTGGTCGGGCATGACCCATGGAAACCGGATGAAGCGACCGGTTTCGGCCTGATTTATTCCATGCTGCAAAGCGGCGACTGGCTGGCGCCTGCGCTTGCCGGTGAGCCGTACATGGACAAGCCACCGCTGTTCTACTGGACCGCCGCGCTGTTCGCCAAGCTATTCGCGCCGCTATTGCCGCTGCACGATGGCGCGCGCCTCGCCAGCGGTTTTTATATTGCACTGACCCTGTTGTTCACCGGCCTTGCCGGACGCAAACTGTACGGTGAAAACCGTGGCTGGGCGGCGGCGATCATCCTGCTCGGCTGCGTTGGCATGCTGGTGCGCGCGCACCAGATGATCACCGACCTTGCGCTGCTTGCCGGATGCGCGATGATGATGCTCGGTTTTACGCTCAGCCAGGAACGCACTGTGCGCGCCGGGGTGCTGATCGGCACCGGCATGGGTATCGGTTTCATGTCCAAGGGCTTCATCGCGCCGGTGCTGTTGATCCTCATCGCCGCGCTGTTGCCCGCGTTGTTCCGCCAGTGGCGCGTGCGCAGCTATTTCTCCAGCCTGGCCATCGCCGCATTGTGCGCGCTGCCGTGGCTTACCATCTGGCCATTACTGCTGTATCAACATTCACCGCGTCTATTCGCCGACTGGCTATGGACGCACAACATCGGCCATTGGCTGGATTACGCGAAAAGCGGGCCGACCAGGGAATCGCTCTACTACCTGGAAAATCTGCCATGGATCGCGTGGCCCGCCCTGCCGCTGGCGGCGTGGACGATCTGGCAATCACGCAAGCGCTTGGCGCAACGCGATGATCTGCATTTGCCGCTGGCCGCCTTCGGCGTGATGCTGGTCACGCTCAGCCTTGTGCCGCATATCAAGGAAGTGTTCGCGCTACCGATGCTGCTGCCGATCACCCTGCTTGCCACCGCCTCGCTGTCGTCGCTGAAACGCGGCGCGGCCAATGCGCTGGACTGGTTCGGGCTGATGACCTTCGCGCTGGCCGCCATCCTGATGTGGTGGGGTTGGGCGGGGTTGCTGCTGGACAATCACGCCAAGATTACACGGCTGCTGAAAGATTATCAGCCGGGCTTCGATCCGGCGTTTCATGCCGTGCCGTTTGCCATTGCCATTATTGCCACCGTGCTGTGGCTGGTGCTGGCATGGCGCGTCGGCCGCTCGATGCGCCGCGCAGTAGTCAATTGGGCAACCGGCATCACGCTGGTGTGGATACTCGCGATGACGCTGTGGCTGCCATGGCTGGACAGCGGCAAGAGCTACCGCGGCATGGTGGCCTCGCTGAAGCAATCCATGCCGCGGCAATACCAATGCATCGGTCGCGATAATCTGGGCGAGGGACAGCGCGCCATGCTGCATTATTTCGGCGATATCATCACGCGTCGCGATACCGATGACAGTTGTGATATGCGCCTGATCCAGGGCGTCAAACTGTCCAGGCCGTTGCTCGATGAGGCACGTTGGGAAAAAATCTGGGAAGGCGGCCGCATGGGTGACAAGAACGAACACTACCGGTTGTACCGGCGAGTCGAAATACCGCGCTAACTTGCCGTCATCTTGGCTTTTCAGAGGAACGGAATGCAGCGATGAAAACTCAGGTGAAAACCTTCAGCAACATTCGCGTCGCCAACACAAACAGCAGCACGGCAAAGCCGCGACGCAGCGGTTTCAACGGTAGCCGGTGGGTGGCTTTTGCGCCGAGTGGGGTAGTGAAGGCGCTGCCGAAAATGAGCATGAACAGCGCGGGGAGGTAGACGAAGCCCAGCGTTTCGGCAGGCAGAGCGTGCAGTATCAGGCCGGTGGCGACATAGCCTATCGTGCCGCCAAGCGCGATGGGGAAACCGAGTGCGGCCGAGGTGCCGATGGCATGTTTGAACGGGATGTTGTGCCACAGCATGAAGGGCACGCTCAACGTTCCGCCGCCGATGGAAACCAGACTGCTGATCGCGCCGATACCGCTGCCGGCCAGCGTCAGGCCGGTACGTCCTGGCAGTTGCCGGGTGGCCTTCGGTTTGAAGCCGAGCAGCATTTGTGTGGCGGCAAAGTACACGAACAACGCGAAGAATACGGACAGGTAAAGTTGCGAAGCGCCGCTGGCGAATAGCGTTCCGAGCAGCGTGCCCAGCAGCAGACCCGGCGTCATCCCGCGCACGACATGCATGTTGACCGCGCCATGGGCGTGGTGCGTATAGGCGCTGGAAGCGGCGGTATAGAGTATCGCTGCCATCGAAGTACCCAGCGCGAGATGCAGGTTTTGCGCGCCGCCCAGATGCTGCGCCTCAAATAGCCAGCTCAATACCGGCACCAGAATCAGCCCGCCGCCGATACCGAGCAAGCCGGCGAAGAAGCCGACAAAAGCACCGAGCAAAAGATAGGCGGCATACCATTCCATCAGGAAACCTCTGGCAAATCGCGCACCAGCTTTTTCAGGATGAAACTCCACTCCGCCGGATCGAGCGGGGTAATGGACAGGCGGTTGCCGCGTTGCAGGGTGCGCATCCGCACCAGTTGCGGATGCCGCCGCAATTCGCCGATGGTAATAAGCGGTATTTTGCGCACCAGTTGCACATCCACATTGAACCAGCGCGGCTGCTCCGGCGTGGCCTTGGGGTCGAAGTATTTGCTGTTGCGGTCGAATTGCGTGGCATCGGGATAAACGGTGCTGCTGACCCTGGCGATGCCAACGATGCCTGGCTCCTTGCAGTTGGAATGATAGAACAGCGCACCGTCGCCGACCCGCATCTGGTCGCGCATGAAGTTGCGCGCTTGATAGTTACGCACCCCGTACCAGGCGACAGTCTGCTCGGGAAAATTAGCGAGATCGTCGATGCTGCAATCACCTGGTTCGGATTTCATCAGCCAGTAGCGCATAGCAATTCCTTGTTTTTCCTAAAAAACCCTGGCATTCCCTCGATTTTTTGTCTTCCAAGAGGTGGATTTCATGCTACCAGTTTTTCCATCTGTTGAGTGATAAGCCAGTTACCCAGTCACAGTAAATTTGTTTACCCATCCCATTCCTACAAAAGTAATGTTGATTTCACGTCACTCTTGGAGCGATTTTTCGGGGGAAGGCCACAAAAGAAGAAAGGCATAGGGCGCTTGACAGGAACAGTATTGGGTTATAGTGTATCTACATGGATATACTTAACGGGGGGTGAGATGAGACTGCAAGTATCGAGGTGGGGTAATAGTTTAGCGGTGCGCTTGCCGGTGGAGTGCACTCGCGCTGCTGGCCTGAAAGAGGGAGATAGTGTCGAGGCCAGCGTTACCCCTGCGGGTGCCATCACCCTGGCGCCTGAAAGAGTTTTCGACAAGGCGGCTTTTCTGGCGCGCATTACCAAGCTGCACGCCACCATGCCGATGACTGCGCCGGTTGTGGAAACCATGCGCCAGGAGGAGCGTTACTGATGATTTATGTGGATACCAGCGTAATCGTTCCGCTGCTGACAGTCGAGCCGAAAACACAGCAGGTGACCGCTTGGTATGCCGGATTGCGTGACACGCCTGCCAGCTCTGACTGGCTGCTGACAGAATTTTCAAGTGCAATATCCATCAAGCTGCGCACTGGCCAGATTAACGAGGCAACCGCAAAGCGGGTGCGCAAGGAGTTTGATTTGCTGGTAGATGGCGGTTTGCGCATTGTGCCAGTCAGCCGCGATGCGTTCACACAGGCTGCGGCAATGGTCAGACGGCATGATAGCGGTTTGCGATCCGGTGATTCGTTGCATCTTGCCGTTGCTCTGGAGTTGTGCACAAGCCAGATGGCGACGCTGGACGGTACGCTGACAGAGAACGCCAAACTCAATGGGCTGGAGTTGGTCGAGTTTTGAAATAATGCAGCCATTGTTTAATGGTACATTCTTCCTACGCCAGATCATTGGGCGGCGGGATTGGCGGGTGCAACTTCGCTTGCGGTAGCCGGAGCAGATGCGGCTGTAGGAAATGCGCCGGGCGGACGATATGGTGCGGTCTTCGGATAGCCGGCAATATCGAGTTCGCTATGCCACTGCGTGGCCAAAAAACCTTTCAGGAAAGTCTTGCCTACCGCAAGGGTAGGTGCGCTGTCGCTACCGGAAAGCGCCTTGAAGGCAACAATCTCTTCCTGGGTTTGCAGCATTTTCTCGCTGAATGGAATGCCGCGCTTGTTCAGCAAATTGCGCGCCTGATCGCAATATTCCGTGCAGTTGTCTGCGACATACAGGATGACCGGAAAATTCTGCTGCGCACGGCGCGCTTCATATGGCAGGTATTCGCTCGGCGCAACGGCATCGGATAATTTCTTTGGCTCAACCTGAGCAGCATCCGCTGGGGGCGTCTCGCCATAATGCACCTCGCCCTGTTTGTCCACCCAGCGGAACAGTTTGTCTGCCTGGGCGCCGAGCGGTATGACTGCCAGGCAACACAACAAAACGATGCGCTTCATTTTGCCTCCTATGATGTTTCGAGTAGCCCATTATGCCGCAACAATGCGTCGATGCTCGGCTCGCGCCCGCGGAACGCGCTGAACGAATCCATCGCGCCGCGGCTGCCGCCCATTGCCAGTATCTCGCTGCGGAAGCGCGCGCCGACATCGGGGTTCAGCACGCCGTTTTCCTCGAACAGGCTGTACGCATCGGCGGACAGCACTTCCGCCCATTTGTAGCTGTAATAGCCCGCCGCATAACCGCCGGCGAAGATATGCGCGAAGCTGTGCGGGAAGCGGTGGAATGCGGGTGGGATCAGCACCGCCACTTCGGCGCGCACTTCGTCGAGCAACTGGAGAATGGACTTGCCTCCGCCCGCCTCGAAGTTGCTGTGCATCAGCATGTCGAACAGCGAAAATTCGATCTGGCGCAGGGTCTGCAGGCCGCTCTGGAAATTCTTCGCGGCGAGCATCTTGTCGAACAATGCGCGCGGCAACGTCTCGCCGCTGCCGGCATGGCGCGTCATGCCGCGCAGCACCTCCCATTCCCAGCAGAAATTTTCCATGAATTGGCTGGGCAGCTCCACCGCATCCCATTCCACGCCATGGATGCCGGACACGGCGAGGTCTTCCACTTCGGTGAGCAGGTGGTGCAGGCCGTGGCCGAATTCGTGGAACAGCGTGATCACTTCGTCGTGCGTGAGCATGGCTGGTTTTCCGCCCACGGGTGCTGCAAAATTGCAATTCAAATATGCCACTGGCGTTTGTATGCCTTCTGCCTTCTGTCCTCTGTCATCTGTCTTCTGAATGCGGCGGCGCGTGATTACGTCGTCCATCCACGCCCCGCCGCGCTTGCTGTTGCGCGCATACAGGTCGAGATAGAACCGGCCAACCAGTTGCCCCTGCGCGTTGCGGATGTCGAAGAAACGCACATCGTCATGCCAGACAGGCGCGACGGAAGCCTTGATTTGCAAGCCATACAGCGTCTCGACCAGCTTGAACATGCCGGGCAGCACCGCGTCTTCGGGGAAATACTGCTTCACTTCCTGTTCGGAAAAGGCGTAGCGTTGTTCGCGCAGCTTTTCACTAGCATAACTGATGTCCCAGGACTGCAATGTCTGCAAGCCCAGTTCGGCGCGCGCAAACTCGCGCAACTCAACCAGGTCTTTTTCGGCGAAAGGGCGCGCGCGCTGCGCCAGCTCGCGCATGAACCCGATCACCTGCTGCGGCGATTCCGCCATCTTGCTCGCCAGCGACACTTCTCCGTAGTTGGCGAAGCCCAGCAGGCTTGCCTCCTCGCCGCGCAGTTGCACGATCTCGTCCATCAGCGGCGTGTTGTCCTGTTCCGCTTTACCGAGCTCGCTGGCGCGTGTGCCATAGGCGCGGTACATTTTTTCACGCAAGGTACGGTTGTCGGCAAATTGCATCACCGGCATGTAGGACGGCGCCTTCAAGGTAAACAGCCAGCCGGTTCCCCCCGCTTCGACAGCGGCTTCCTGCGCCGTCTGCAGCACATCCTCAGGCAGGCCGCCCAGTTCACCCTTGTCCTCGATAACCAGCGTGTAATCGTTGGTCGCATCGAGCAGGTTGTCGGAAAAACGCGACGACAATTCGGACAAACGCTCCTGGATTTCCAGATAGCGCGCTTTCTTGTCCTCCGGCAACCCCGCTCCGCCGAGGCGAAAATCGCGCAGTTCGTTCTCGATGATCTTCTTGCGCGTCGCGCTCAAACCGTCGAACTCAGGGCTATTGCGCAACACCTTGAATTTTTCGAACAGCGCGAGATTCTGCCCGAGTTCGGCGTAATACTGGGTGATCTTCGGCAGTGCCGCGTTATATACCTCGCGCAACTCGGGCGAATTCATCACCGCGTTCAGATGCCCAACCGGTCCCCACGCGCGCGACAGCCGTTCGTTGGCGTCTTCCATCGGCACGATGAAATTCTGCCAGGTGGGCGGTGTGCTATCGCCCAGCAGCCGCGCGATCAGCGCACGATTTTCCGCCAGCAGTTGGTCGATCGCCGGTGAGACATGTTCGGGTTTGATCTCCGCGAAACGCGGCAGACCTGAAAAATCGAGTAACGGGTTCATCAAGGGTTCCCCTGAAAAATCAATGGGTGGCGTTCATCAGTCATGCCACGATGACTGCGCCACTGTACCGTTTGCATTATCGCACCGCTCGGGCATGCGGTTGCTGATAAATATACCCAGGAAAACCGGAAAACATCGTTCCTGCATCTCGGCGCAGCTCATTCAGTGAGCCACCAAAAAGGGTGTCCGAAGACACCCACAGGTAGGTAAAAGAATGGCCTGATTTTGTATGGCGGCCAATCAGTTCGTGCTATATCGCAACCAGGCCGGAAAAGTTTAATCTGCGCTATTTTTTTACCCTTATATGCTTCAGCGAGGCCGCTATCTCTTGCCCTTCAGGACTCATGGCAAAGTCAACGAAGGCCGTTATATTGCTGTTGGCATTTTCCTTTGTGACTACGTTGTAGTCTTGATAAAATTTGTATTTGGAAGGAAATGAGTTCTCATCTGGCAGATAACCATCTATGGTTATAACCTTGACATCAGGGCTTTCATAACCGTAAATCTGAAGCCCCATGGCGCCTTCATTGGCTTCAACCAGCTTGTTGGTTGACGCCACTGGATTCCCTTCCTGCGTCAATCTATTTATGTCTTTGCCAAATGGAGCCGACCTTTTGGCAAAAATTGTGGTTGTGCAGGGCTGCAGGAGGACATTTTTTATTTCTGAATCATTGCCACCAACCTCTTTCCAGTTTTTTACCTTGCCAGAGAGGATATCCTTAAGCTGTTGTAGCTGAAGGTTGTTTATCGGGTTGGCCTTGTTAACCAGCACAACGGTGGGAGCCCTGGCTATAACCTTGTTGGCGGTTCCATCAGGAAGATAGGTGAGCACAACTTCATGGGTGCTTACGCCGATATCTACCAACCCGTTGCTGGCCTTGTAAATACCTGCGGCGCAAGCCGCTGTTTCAACCTTCACTTCTGTTCCGGTTTTTTTCGTAAAGGCGACCCCTAACTTTTCTGCCAAAGGCGCCGTGCATGGGTCACCAAGAATGCCGATTGCTTCTGCGGCCACACCGCTTCGCACAAATACAATCGAGAAAAATAATGTTGCAATAAATGTGCGTTTTTTCATAATTACATCCCCTGTTCAAAAATTAACCTGGAAACCGCGGTTGACCGTTTGTGTTTCCATGAAAAGCCTCGTAAGGATTAATCTTCGCGCTTTTCTTCAACTGCGTTTTCAGAATTAACCCTTACATACTATATTCGCCTCATGCCGGTTATTGAGTACCGTTTCTCAGCCGGAAAACCTTAGCAGCTTCGCTTAATGCGCCTTGAACTTGACCTTGTATTTCAGGTCGGTCTGACCTGCCAGCCAATCAACAGACTTCCCATTGATCTCAGCATAGGGATACATGAAATAGTTCAGCGGACCGTCATTCTGGCGCGGGTTCAGGTAATAGCCCCTGCCGCCCCTGGCCAGCGCAATCCGGTACTGGTCAACGCCGCCAAAATAATAATCGATCTTGTCTTGCGCACCCTTGATGTCCAGTTTGTCCACCAGCATGATCTTTCTGACATCTGCCGGATCCGCCGGCACCCAGCCGTAGCCGGGTACATAGAACTCAGCCCAGCAGTGATGCCCGCCGGTCATATCCTCGTCATCCTTCTTTCCCAGCCTGAGACCGAACACCTCACGCGCCGGTACGCCGGCTGCCCGGGCAACTGAAACAAAGACCGAGCTTATATCAGCACACTTGCCGCTCCTCTTTGTAATTTGTATATCAACTTCCCCGGTGCCACACCCCTTGGTATCCGGGTTCCTTACCGTATTTTCAACCACCCACTGGTAAACGGCGCGAGCCTTTTCACTAATTTTCTGCTTGCTATTGGTTACGCTCAGGGCAATCTCTTTGACCTTGCCGTCCGTCGGAATGAACTTGGAACTCTTGAGGTACTCTTGTATCTCGACAGGAATAGCGGGCTCCACTGCGGGAAAATCTTTCTTGGTCAACTCCATGGCGGTGGCATCGAAGGTCAGGGTAATAGCCCGGTCCTTGGTGGGTGTTGCCCACTCGGCATACAGGGCAAGGTTGCCGGTTTCTTTCTCACCATAAACACCGCTTTGCGTGAAGTTGCCGTTGATTCGGACGTTCGATATATCCTGCGTACTGTTCGAGACAGGGTAGGGAATCCAGACCCTGACATCCTTGCTGTCATCCGGGGCGGCGATGGTAACGGCAAGTTCGACTTCTCCGCTCCGGTCCTTGGCCATCGAGGAACCGGGGACAACAAACAGCGCAAATAGAAGCACCGATAATATTCGTGTAATCATTTTGAACTCCTTATCTTTACAATTAAAAAAACAACATGGGACAGCAATGGCTCTTTGAATTTAATCTTTCGTGCTTGAGGTCAAGTTCGAGTTTTTTGGACAATGCGACGACAAGGTTACGATCGGAATCATCATGTTTGGTCATGGTCAGCCCGCTGACATTTCGGCGGTATTTGAGTACGCCAGCCACAAGGCTGGTTATCCTCGTTAGCCCCAGGCTGCCTGCGCCCTTTGACGCAAAGCAGTCCACCCGAACATGCCCTTTTGGTCGTATTGAATGCCGCTGAACGGTAAATAGAATGTGATCCGGTGAAAGAGCCGTGCGCAGCAATTCCAGTTCATTGCAGAATTTTTCTTCATTGCAGAATTTTTCAAGATGAGTCATGGCTGCCCCCGTCAAATGCAAAAAAGGCACGGCCAGAACTTGTGAAGGAAGGCAGAAGATGATAACTACGCCAATTCCCGTTGATGGAATTCGCGCGTATGGAAAGCTCCGATAAACTTGACTGTGCGACGGGTTCGTCGCGAACGGCCGGAGCCTCGCACCTCATAGGATCTGCAGACCTGCACGCTGGCAGCGCTTTGATACGGTACTTTCCGTCGCACTTGAATCAGGTCAGCCACACACTGGCCGTCAGACCCGGTTTATCTTCCACATGAAGAATAAATACGGCGTTACGGCGAGCCAACCAGAAACCAATACGACAGCGGTTGGAATAATAACAAACTTTAAATGGGTTTGGTTGGAAATTTAAAGTCACCCATAGGGGATCCGTAAATCCCTCGCCTAAAGGCGAGAGTCGTTAAACGGGAAACAGGTACCTGTGTAAACTTAAGCAGGCCGCCCCTACCATTCTTGTTTCATCGCCCACCATTCTGCCGGCTCAAATAATCTTGACCACGCACCATGCTGCGACGGCAGCAAGTGGCAAGGTCGCCACCCAGGACAGAAACACGTTGCGCAGGGCATGCCGGTCGAGCGTTTTTGCGCTGGCTCCTACGCCAGCAATGGAGCCGACCGATACATGGGTAGTCGAAACCGGCAAACCAAATTTGCTCGCGAACAGTACAAGCGTTGCCGTGATCAAGTTCGCTGCCAAACCCTGCGCATGATCCATATGTGTTATGCGTTGACTCATTGTTTCGGCAACTTTTCTGGCGAATAAAAGTCCGCCAACTGCCATTGTGATACCGATCAAGGCGAACGATACCCGGTTGTCGAGCAGGTGGCTGGCGATGAGCAAGGCGGCCAGCTTCGGTGTGTCGTTTACGCCGCGTGCGAAACAAATCGACATTGCAGACAATACATGCAAGCGATCCAGACTGCGAGATACCGAGATGCGTGCTTGGATATCAAGGCGCTCGCAAGTTGTATCGGGAGACAGAACGATGCTCGGCGCGGAGAATTGGTTGACCAGCGTGCCATCGCTTACTGGTATGGGAGGAGACGTGATCAGGCAGACACAATCCTTTTCGACCGGGCGCAGGCAAAAGAGTCGGTAAGCCAGCATACCAAGTACTGCCGCCAACATCGGACTGAACAGCAATGGCAGCAGAAATGCGTTTGCCAAGTTGGCAAAATGCACTTCGCCCCCATTTTGGCCGAGGCCCGCACCGATCAACCCGCCAATCAAGGCATGTGTGGTGGAAACCGGAAAACCGAGTCGTGTTGCCAGGAACACGGTCATAGCAGTGCCGCTCGCGACACCCAGGATGAACAGCGGGGTACTGGTGATGGCGTCCGGTACCAGGCCCTTGCCGGAGAACTGTTCAACGAGCGTTCCCGCCAACATCCACGATGCCAGGCTTCCGGCAACTGTGGCAATGGTTGCGAATAGGAGCGCGTGGCGATAGCTTAGCGTGGCGGATCCCCAAACGGTCGCCAAGCCCTTGAAATTATCGTTTGCGCCATTGCTGAGAGAGGCAAACAGCACAGCGATAATCAGTAGCTCTTCCATCGTTTTCTCCGTTGCCCGCTGGTGAGCTGCTTATAATTCTTCATCTGTGCTCCTTTTACTTGGTCGCTTAAGTGGCTCCGATATTAACGCAGCTCGCCACCTGAATTCACTTACAAAAGTTGCACTTCAGAGTTGAATCCGCCAAGTATTCATGCGGTTTTTGTGCTGTACGAATGCGGCAGCATTTAGCACGTCATGTTTAGCAGCAGCCCGAAGTAGTACTGCTTTTATCCTGTACAAACGGGATGTCGCTGCCGCAACCGGGAAAAATTCCGTAGTGCTGGCCGAAGTCGCCGATGAATTTGAAGTGCTGCCGGAAGCGCGTGTCGTGCAGCATGCGCCAGGTGTTGCCGCAGACCGGGAAGATACGCCCGGCTTCGATGTCGTGATGCCCGTCGAGGACAAAGCGATGCGCATGATCGGGGATCGTGCCGCGATAGATCACTGCCTGCCCGTAATCCTCGCAAGCGGATTCCAGCCCATCCAGTTTGAACAGCCGATAGGTGGCCGAGTAAAAACGCAGATTGCCCACGCGCAGCGCGAGCTTCGGATCGGTAATATCCAGCGGACGGCTCTCGACCAGGCGCGGGTCGGCAAATCCATGTCGGTGCGCCAGCCGCAGAAAATCATTCCAGTACAGCGCGCCGCCCAGGCATTCGCCGTACAGCACGGGGTCGTTACGCACCGCATCCGGCACTCTGCGGTCGGCATAGACATCCGAGAAATAGAATTCGCCACCCGGCTTGAGCAGGCGATGCACTTCGCGCAGCACCGCATCCTTATCGGGAGAGAGATTGATCACGCAATTCGACACGATGACATCGAAGCTGCCGCTTTCCAACCCGAGCTCATCGAGTTTCTCGATATAGCCCTGCTTGAATACAACGTTGTCAAAACCAAATTTTTCGATGTGATAGGCGCGATAATTTTCCGCAACCGCAAGCTGTTCTTCGGTCATATCCACACCGACCACCTGCCCACGCGAACCTGCCAGTTGCGCCAGCGCATAGACATCACGACCGGAGCCGCTGCCCAAGTCCAGAATCCGGCAGCCTTCAAGTAGTGGCGGGCAAACCAGACCGCAGCCGTAGTAGCGCGACAACACTTCAGGGTGAATGTGCGCCAGTAGCGGCTTGAGCCAGGCCGGCACCCGAGAGGCATCGCAGCAGGCAGAAGTCTTCAGGTCATCTGAGTTTTGCAGTTGCTTGCCGTAATAATCCTTAACGATTTCATGCATGGTATTCCCCTGAAATAATTGTATGGTGATGAGACTGTAGTCGCCAACCAAAAAAGAACGACCAGACCTCGTTAAGAAAGACCGATAGGATGTCCGCCAAGCCTCGTTATGGAATTCGCGCATATGGAAAGCTCCGATAAACTTGACTGTGCGACGGGTTCGCCGCGGACAGTTGGAGCCTCGCACCTCATAATATCTGCAGACCTGCACGCTGGCAGCGCTTTGAGCGGTACTTTCCGTCGCAGTTGAATCAGGTCAGCTTCACACTGGCCGTCAGACCCGGCTTATCTTCCACAGAAAAAATAAATACGGCGTTACGGCGAGCCAACCAGAAACCAATACGACAATGTTCAAAATGATAACAAACTTAAAACGAGCCGGGTTGGGAATTTGAAGTTTATGTTTCGTGCGGGTGCAATCGGCTAAAATACCTGCCTCCCAAATATACGGTTTATTATGGTCCCGCATCTCACCACCGCACTGAAGGGGCCGCTGCTCGAGTTGGAGCAACGCATCCTCACGGCACAACCCGCCATCGAACATTGGTTTCGAAAACAATGGCTCGAGCACACCCCGCCGTTCTATGGCTCGGTCGATTTGCGCAACAGCGGTTTCAAACTCGCTCCTGTCGATACCAATCTGTTCCCTGGCGGCTTTAATAATCTCAATCCGGATTTCCTGCCGTTGTGTGTGCAGGCGATGCAAAGCGCGGTGGAGAAAGTGTGCCCGGAAGCGCGCGGCGTGCTGTTGATTCCGGAAAACCACACGCGTAACCGGTTCTACCTGCAGAATGTTGCGCAGATCGTCACCATTCTCAAGCAGGCAGGCATGCATGTGCGCGTTGGCAGCCTGCTGCCCGAAATCACTGCGGCTACCCCGATTCAATTGCCAAGCGGCGTCACATTGACGCTGGAGCCGCTGGTGCGGCAGGGCAATCGGCTCAGGCTGGCAGATTTTGACCCGTGCGTGATATTGCTCAACAACGACCTTTCCGCCGGTGTGCCGGACATTCTGAAAAATCTGGAGCAGGCGGTTTTCCCGCCTCTCTCGGCAGGCTGGCATGTGCGGCGCAAATCACAGCATTTCGCCGCCTACCATCAAGTGTCGCAACAGTTCGCCGAACTGATCGGCATCGACCCCTGGCTGATCGATCCGTATTTCGCCGTGTGCAATCAGGTCAATTTTCACGAACGTGCCGGCGAGGAATGTCTCGCCGCACAGGTGGACGGCATACTGCAACAGATGCGCGCAAAGTATGCCGAATATGACGTAAAGCATGATCCTTTCGTCATCGTCAAACCCGATGCGGGCACCTACGGCATGGGCATCCTGACAGTGAAAGATGCCAGCGAAGTCATCGGATTGAGCCACAAACAGCGCAACAAAATGGCAGTGATAAAGGAAGGCTTGCATGTTTCCGATGTGCTGGTGCAAGAAGGTGTCTATACCTTCGAGCACATGAACGGGGCAGTCGCCGAGCCGGTGGTATATCTGATCGATCACTACGTGGTTGGCGGTTTTTATCGCGTGCATACCGAACGAGGCGTGGACGAGAATCTCAACGCGCCCGGGATGCGTTTTGAGCCCCTGGCGTTTGAATCCTGTTGCACTCTGCCGAATCCGGATTGTGCGCCGGACGATACACCGAACCGGTTTTACGCCTACGGTGTGGTGGCCAGGCTGGCGTTGCTGGCGGCAGCGCTGGAAGTCAGAGGACAGAGGACAGAGGACAGATGACAGAAATGTTGTCGCGGCTGCGCCGCATTTTTGATAATGGCGCTATCCAATGGTGCACAAAAATCTGTTTTCTGGCGTCTGCCTTCTGCCTTCTGTCGTGCGGCAAGGAGCCGCTGTATCAGGAACAGGGCTACGTGTTCGGCACGCTGGTGGATGTCAGCATCTACGGCGAAGATGAAGCGCGCGCGCGTCCGGCAGCGAATGATGTGCTGCAGGAATTTCAACGCTTGCATGACATGCTGCATGCCTGGCAACCGAGCGAGTTGAGCGCGCTGAACGCGGCATTTGCCAAGGGCGAAAACAAGGCCATTTCACCGGAACTCAAAACCATGCTGCAAGATGCCGCGCAATTCTCGCAGCAATCGCAGGGTACGTTCAACCCGGCCATCGGGAAACTGATCGAGTTGTGGGGTTTCCACGCCGACGAGTTCAAACCGGTGCAACCCGATGGGACACAAGTCGCACAACTGGTGGCCAGTAATCCGCAGATGAGTGACATCGTCATTGAGCAGGGCAAGGCGCGCAGCAGTAACCAGGCAGTGCAACTGGATCTGGGCGGCTATGCCAAGGGTTATGCGCTGGACCGGGCGGCGATTTTGCTGAAACAGCGCGGCATTCACAATGCGCTGATCAACATCGGCGGCAATATCCTCGCGCTGGGGCGGCACGGCAAGCGCGCATGGCGTGTCGGTATCCAGCATCCGCGCAAATCCGGCGCGCTGGCAATGCTGGAGCTGCATGACGGCGAAGCGATCGGCACCTCCGGCGACTACCAGCGTTATTTCGAATCGGGCGGCAAACGCTACTGTCACCTGATTGACCCGCGCAGCGGTTATCCTGTGCAAGGTGTGCAGGCGGTTACCGTTTTGACGCGCGGCGCACACGCCGGGATTCTGTCAGACGTAACGTCCAAGCCGCTATTCATTGCCGGAACCGCCGGCTGGCGCGCCGCCGCGCAGCAAATGAATTTATCCGAAGCGATGCTGGTGGATACGCAAGGCGGCATTCGTCTCACAGTTGCGTTGCAGAAACGGCTAGAATTCACGGACAAGAACATTCATCCGCAGGTGGAGTGATGAACAATCCGGAATCGGAACAGGAAATCATTGAACACAAGGTGCGCCGCGCGGCCGGTCTCAGTGCGTTGCGTAAAATTGGCGTAATTGTTGCGGAGGAACAGCAGGCCGATGCCGATAAAGCCAAGACGCTGCGCTGGTTCGTCCGCTATGGCTGGCTTGTTTTGACCGGCGGCGCGCTGCTGTTAGCTTATTTGATGGGGGTGATTTAATTGGTCGGTATCTTGCTGGTCACACACAACGCACTGGGCGAAAGCCTGGTCGATTGCGTCAAACATGTGCTGGATGAAGTGCCGCATAACCTCAAGGTCTTGTCTGTTTACGCCGGTGATGACCCGCAGCAGAAACTGGCCGAAGGCCGGGAATTCATCAGGCAGCTCGACAGCGGCGGCGGGGTGCTGATTCTGGCGGACATATTTGGCGCCACACCGAGCAATATTGCGCGGCAACTGTGTCATGCCGAGCATGTCATGGGTGTAGCCGGGGTAAACCTGCCCATGCTGTTGCGTGTGGTATGCCACCCCAACAAGGCGTTGCCCGAGCTGGCGCGCATCGCGCTCGAGGGCGGCCGCGAATGTATTGTTTACATGAACCAGGATAATCAGAATGCTGCAACAGGATGTGCTGATCGTCAATAAACTCGGGCTGCACGCGCGCGCCTCGGCCAAGCTCACGCAACTGGCTTCCGGCTTCAAATGCGAAGTGATGCTATCGCGCAACCAGCGCCGCGTAAACGCGAAAAGCATCATGGGCGTGATGATGCTGGCAGCCGCCAAAGGCACGATCATCAGCATCGAGACCAGCGGCGATGATGAAGCTGACGCGATGCGGGCTATATTGAATCTCGTCAACAACCAGTTCGGAGAAGGCGAATGAGCTTTACGTTGCACGGCATCGCAGTCTCGAGCGGCATCGCCATCGGCCATGCCCACCTGGTGTCGCACACCTCGCTGGAGGTGGCGCATTACATGCTTCCCAAAAAGTTCATCGATGAAGAGATTGCGCGCTTTGACGCCGCATTGCAGACCACGCGCAATGAACTTTCCGGTCTGCGCAGCAATCGCCCGACCCATGCCGCTGCCGAGTTTGACGCCTTCCTCGAACTGCACCAGATGATCCTGGACGATCCGCTGTTGAGCGTCGCACCGCGCGAAATGATTGCCAGCGAGCATTGCAATGCCGAATGGGCGCTCAAAGTGCAGACGGAAACACTGGTTGCGCAATTCGACAAATTC
>JANLID010000261.1 GCA_024654105.1 Gallionella sp.
GAGCAGCTCCACGAGTTCCGGGTCCTTGGCGATCTGGGTATCGCACTGGCAGTAGAACGGCAGATCCAGGTGTTCGTCTATCATCGCTTGCAGCAACTCTCGGACCTGAGGAAACTTGTTGAAGTTGTCCGACACAAAATTAATGACTTGTACACCGCCGCGCTTTGCCCGCCGCAGGCTTTCCAAGGTTGTCTCAATGTCCGGGTTGCGCACCGACCGACCGGAGATCTTGATGACGGAGCAGTAATTACACCGATACGGGCAGCCCCTTACCGGATAGAGTCCAAGTAGGGGTACTCCATATCGCGCCAGTTCTGCGAGACTCGGCGGATCGATCACCACACTTGGAAGATGCTCCGCCCAGCGCTGCTCGGCACCGTACACGGGCCGTAGCTCTCCCATCAGTGCATCCTCCAGTATTT
The DNA here is from genome assembly GCA_024654105.1 of Gallionella sp. Lineage (GTDB taxonomy): Bacteria > Pseudomonadota > Gammaproteobacteria > Burkholderiales > Gallionellaceae > Gallionella. Next base: position 423 of record JANLID010000261.1, read on the forward strand.
GCGGCCAGATCAGTTCTGCTTCAGCCAAGGCAAAGCTCACGCCGCGACGCTGCAGGGAGGTGGTATCGCAAGTCATGGGGTGAGGTCCGCCTACCACACAATGGCGCACACCATGGTGGCGGGCATAGGCGGCGAGGTCGAGGGCGCGGTGAAACTGGTGGGACTGAACGCCGACTAGCGCGACTAACGTGATGACGGCCGGGTCATAATGTAGCAAGTGAAGGTAATCGAGATCCTGCCACACGTACTCGTCCACCGTGTGGACTTCGACTGATGTGTTGCCGATGCGCTCGGGGGTCATGCTGGCAATGTGCCACAACGTGGCATTGGGCATGTATCCTTTCTTGAAACGCTCCACCGAGCCGTCAATGCCATACTTGCTCGGCTTGATCAATACAACTCGAAGTTGAGTCATGCTACTCCTGTAACCATCGTGCAGCTCCCTGCTTCCACGCTTACCTATTGAGGCGTGCAAGTTAGTACGTTAAGTCTTCCCTTATACCCTACGTCCCGGCGTCAAAGCTATAACCGGGTATCGTATGATAAACGCGAACGGATTGGATTTCCCTTTACACCTTGTGCAGGTATGGGAATAAATCGAAGCAAAAAACAGGAAATTGCTGAACGGGCGCCATCCCGGCCAGCCAAAGCGGGTTAATAACAGGACTAGAGGGTTTTGCCCTGCTGGGGAGTCTCGTCCGAACTGTCTTCCGGCTGCGCCCAGTTGGTGATGGCGTCGGGTATGCGGCCGAGCGACACCACTTGGCGAACGGCGCCCAGGCGGATCGCCTGTTCCGGCATGCCGAAAACCACACAGCTTTTTTCGTCCTGCGCAATGGTATAGGCGCCGGCCTGCTTCATGGCATGTAGCCCCATGGCTCCGTCACTCCCCATGCCCGTGAGCAGGATGCCCATCGCATTATTGCCGGCAGCCCGCGCCACCGAGGTAAACAGGACATCAACCGATGGGCGGTGCCGGTTTACCGGTTCGTCATGATAGACCCGGACGGCATAACCGCCCGCTGCCCGCATAATAGACATGTGATACCCACCCGGGGCAATGAGGGCGACGCCTGGTTTGAGCCGGTCACCGCTTTTCGCTTCGCTGACGTCGAGATCGCACTGGCTGTGGAGTCGCTCAGCGAAGGATGCGGTGAATTTCGGAGGCATGTGCTGCACGATGGCGATGCCGGGTGTGTTCCGCGGGAGCTTTGGCAGGATTTCGGTAATGGCCTGTGTGCCGCCGGCCGAGGCGCCGATGACAATGACGCCGTTGCGGCACTTCTGCATGGAGGCAAACATCTGAGGAAGGATAGGTTCCACTTCCGGTGCCTTCGTCTCCGTACGCAGATGGGCACCAGCCGCCGCGCGAACCTTGTCACGAATCTCATCCATCAGCTCCGGAGTCATTCCTTCTCGTATCCCGTCATGCGGTTTGGCGACAAAATCCACGGCGCCGAGTTCCAGTGCGCGCAACGTCGCCGCCGCACCCTTTTCCGTGTGCGAGGACACCATGACCACCGGCAAGGGATGCAGGCGCATCAATTTCTCAAGAAAAGTAATGCCATCCATGCCCGGCATTTCGACATCAAGCGTTAATACATCAGG
>JANLID010000265.1 GCA_024654105.1 Gallionella sp.
CCGCTGGTCTCGCGGGTGGTGACGGTGAGCGGCGGCGCCATACGCGAACCCAATAATGTTATGACACCCATCGGTGCGCGGGTAGCCGACCTGGTCGAATTCTGCGGCGGTTTTGCTGCTCGTCCGGAGAGTGTAGTCAACGGCGGGCCGATGATGGGCCAGCCTCTTGCCAGCCTGGAGGCGCCGGTGGTCAAGGGCACCTCGGGCATCCTGGCGCTTACCGCCGAGGAAATCAATGAAAGCCCGACCAGCGCCTGCATCCGTTGCGGCAGTTGCGTCACCATCTGCCCGTGCGGCCTGTCGCCGGTGGATATGGCCGCCTTCATCCGCAAGGATAATCTGGATGTTGCCGCCAAGCTGGGCGTGATGGACTGCTTCTCGTGCGGTAGTTGCTCGTGGGTGTGCCCATCGAACATTCCGCTGGTGCATTACTTCAACTATGCCAAGGGAATGCTGAGAGACCTGGAAAACGAGAAACGCAAGAACGAACGCATCAAGACACTGGCCGAGCTGCGCGTCATCCGCATCGAAAAAGCTGCCGAGGCCAAGCGTGCAGCCATGGCCGCGCGCAAACCAGCCGCCGCCGCTGCCACCGGCGCCGACACCTCGCCGGGCAACACGGGTGAAACCAAAGCCGCATCTACCGCCGAAGAAAAAACCAACGCATGAATATTTCCACCGCAAGCGGACCGTTCACCCGCGCGTCCAACAGTGTTCAGAAGACGATGGTCACAGTGCTGCTGGCCCTGGTGCCGGCCACCGCCTTCAACTTTTATCTGTTCGGCTGGCCGGCAATCTTTCTGTTCACCGTCACGGTCGGCTCGTGCGTGGCAATCGAAGCGGGATGCATGGCGCTGGCCGGCAAACCGGCAAAGGCGGCGCTGAATGACTACTCGGCGGTGCTCACCGGCTGGCTGCTGGCGATGAGCCTGCCGCCCTGGGCGCCGTGGTGGATCGGTTTGCTGGGTGCGATTTTCGCCATCGCCCTGGCCAAATATGCTTTCGGCGGTCTTGGCCAGAATGTATTCAATCCCGCCATGGTCGGGCGTACTGTCATGCTGATCTCTTTTCCGGTGGTGATGACCGTCTGGGTAGCTCCGCACCCGCTGTTCTCTGCTGGCGCACCCGGCCTTTCCGACGCCATCAACATCACCTTCGGCGGCCACATGCCCGATGCGATGAGCGCAGCCTCGGCACTGGGCTACGTCAAAACCGAGTTGTCGCGCGGCATCCCGGCGACGCAATCCATGGCCAAAGTGCCAGACCTGATGGATATGGCGCTGGGTTACCGCGCAGGCAGCATGGGCGAAACATCCTTGCTGCTGATTCTGGCCGGCGGTTTGTTCATGATGGCGAAGCGCATCATCTCCTGGCATATCCCGGTAAGCATGATGGGCTCGCTGTTCCTGATAGCGTCTCTGTTCCATGCCATCGACCCAGCCAGCTTCACCTCCGGCATATTCCACCTGATTTCCGGCGCCACTTTTCTGGGTGCGTTTTTCATTGCCACCGATTACGTGACCTCGCCGGTATACAAGCCCGGACAACTGGTATTTGGCACCGGCGTTGGCCTGCTCACATGGAGCATCCGCAACTTTGCCGGTTACCCTGAAGGCATGGCCTTCGCGGTGCTGCTGATGAATTCGCTGACCCCCATCATCGACCAGTACACCCGCCCGCGTGCTTTCGGCCGCAACCGCAAGGGCGAACCGCTGCCCGTGGATAAGAAACCATGAGTTCGCAGCGCACGCTGATACATGGAATGATACTCGGCGCATTCTGCCTGGGTTTCGGAATGTTGCTGGTCATGACCAATAGCTTTACCAAGGACGATATTGCCTTGCGCGCCGTGGAAGACAGGCAGAATTCCCTCAGGCAGGTGATCCCGGACAGCATCCACGACAATAATCTGGCCACGGATACCCTCACCATGAAGAATGATCAGGGTAAGGAAGTTATTGTTTATCTCGCTACCAGGGAAGGCAAGGTGACCGGCGTGGCTTTCGAAACTTCCCGTTCAGGCTACTCAGGTGAAATCAAAGTCATGATGGGCGTGGATCCTCAAGGCAAAATACTCGGCGCGCGCGTTCTCTCCCACAAGGAAACGCCCGGTCTGGGCGACAAAATAGAAGTAAAGAAAAGCGACTGGATGTTGCGCTTTACCGGTTTGAGCCTCGGCAACCCGCCGCCCGACAAATGGAAAGTAAAGAAAGACGGTGGCCAATTCGACCAGTTCGCTGGCGCCACCATCACACCGCGTGCCGTGGTTCGCGCCATCCGCGAGGGACTTGAATTTTTTGATGCCAACAAGGCGAATATTCTGGAATTTAAATCCACGCAAACGATGGGCGCCAGCACCGGCAAGGCGCAGATAAAGGAGGCCGTTAAATGACGACGATAGCCGAATACCGCGCCATTGCCCGCGAGGGATTATGGGACAACAACGGCGTGCTCACCATGATGCTGGGCTTGTGTCCGGCCATGGCCATGACCAACAGCGCCACCAACGGCCTGGGCATGGGGCTGGCGACAGCGGCGGTGATGACCGCCTCCACCATGCTGGTGTCCGTATTTCGCAACCGCTTCTCGCAAGAGGTGCGCATTCCCGTTTTTGTCCTGATCATCGCGACCATGGTGACGGTGGTGGATATGTGCATGAATGCGTGGATGCACGAGTTGTACAAGGTGCTGGGCCTGTTCATTCCGCTGATCGTGGTCAATTGCCTGCCGTTTGCCCGCATCGAAATGTTCGCCTCGAAAAACCCGGTGTTGCCCTCGCTGGCGGACGGCTTCTTCATGGGCGCGGGCTTCACACTCGCGCTTACCACCATAGGCGCGGTGCGCGAAATCACCGGCTCCGGCACCCTGTTTGCCGATGCGTCGCTGCTGCTGGGTCCCGCCTTCAAGTTCATGGAGATGCGCCTGCTGCCTGCCGGCACGGGGATATTGATGATGATTCTGCCACCCGGAGCATTTCTCGTCACCGGCCTGCTAGTGGTGTGCAAACGCATGATAGACGAGCGATCCGGCAAGGCCGTTCAGATTAATGCTGCCCACTGCGCCCCATAAGGAACGAACATGAGAATCGGAATCGCCTACGCTTCGCAGCAGCGCCAGGTCTGGTTTGATATCGAAATGCAAGACGGCGCCACCATCCAGGATGCCATCGAACGTTCTGGCATCCTCAAGCAGTTTGCCGAGATCGACCTTGAGAAAAATAAGGTTGGCATCTACGGCAAGGTTAGCAAGCTGGACGCCGTGCTCACTGACGGCGACCGCGTCGAGATATACCGTCCCATCACCTGTGACCCGAAGACCGTGCCGCGCAAGGCCAGGGGCGGGGATGCGGCAGAGGCGGAAGCGGGTTAGGCAGGTAAGTGGTTTTTTAGCGGCTGCTCGCAAATCTGGAAGGCGTAAGGCACCTGGTGGGACGGAGAATGCGGCCAACTCTTGCGTTGGCGTGATGCGCATCAGGTAGTGGCGCAAGCCAAGCCGCTGGAAGACCAAATATCATGAACCGAATTGATGGGGCTTTGATACACATACTGCGCTTGATATTAAAGCGGGTTGAAACGGGTGCGCCGCCGTCGCTTACATGCTGATCGTGATTGTTCAATTGGATGCCTCACTTCACAATTTGCTACAGATTATTTCAGTGTCTGCTTTCGAGAAAATCCAGCTATCTCAAGCCTTCTGGGGCTGTTTGCCAATCTCTGGATAGACGATTTTGTTAGCCAATTAAATTTGTTAGGCTTTTAGCGGGGCACTCTTGGTTGGAGATATAAATTTATTTTCTGCAACCCCTTGTCAATTTTTCGCAAACTTATTTATAATCCGCTACACTAAATAAAGATCGATTGTGTCGGAGCCAGTAGGCTCACCTCACTCAAGGTGTCCTCCCCTAATTAAAGATGTTGGTCATGGCCGCGTTGCGGTCAGGGGTTATGATGCGGTAATTAAGATAAAGGTTATCTATATGACAAGCGTGGCGGCAGGGACAACAAGAAATCTGTCGATTTCACAGGCTGATGGGGAGCGAAGCACGGTAGAGCAACGCCTGATCCCGATTTCTATTATGGGCAAGGCTTACAAGGTTCCGGCGGGGGCGACCATCATGGGCGCCATCGAATACGCCGGCCATCAGATTATTCGCGGCGCCGGTTGCCGCGAGGGTTATTGCGGTGCCTGCGCCACCCTCTATCGTTTGCCCGGCGACTACAAAATCTATACCGGTCTGGCCTGCATGACCATGGTTGAAGAGGGCATGACGCTTGCCCAGATACCCTACGTTCCGGCCGAGAAGGCAATCTACGACATCGAGAAGCTCAAGCCCAACGTCAGCGCTATTCAGGAGATGTACCCGTCGGTTTTTCGCTGTGTTGCGTGCAATACCTGCACCAAGTCCTGCCCGCAGGGACTTCAGGTGATGGACTATATTCAGGCTGCCAAGCGCGGTGATATTGCGACGGTAATGGATCTGTCTTTTGATTGCGTGGTGTGCGGGTTGTGCATGTTGCGTTGCCCGGCCGAAATCACGCAACCTCTGATGGCTATCATGGCGAAGCGCCTGTATGGCCGCTATTTGCGCAAGGATAGTCCTGAATTGGCAGAACGGGTCAAGGCCGTGGAAAGCGGCGTTTACGATGCAGAGTACTTGGAATTGATGTCGATGAACCGCAAGGATTTATCGGATCGTTACTACGCCAGAGATTCGGAATAGAGAGGATTTAAGATGTATCCAGATTATATGGCGGAGTCGCTCCGCAAAGTGGCGCAGACACGTCCCAAACGTTTGGAGCTGGCTCGGAAATCCGAGCCCGTTTATCCGCCGATGAACGCGGAAGAACGCCGTGCTGTCCTTGAAGGCTTTCACCCCGATTTCGAGGCCAGCGCCCGCCGTCCGGTACGCGTCGGCCCCAACCGTGACGAGTCGCTGACTACCGAGGTGGCCGATCTGCTGGAGTCGCATTCCTGGTTGCGCAGCAATCAGGTGGATCTTAAAAAACCGGATTTTGAAACTGATCTTTTGATTATCGGCGGCGGCGGCGCCGGCTGTAATGCTGCGCTGGTCGCGATGAAAGAACACGGGATACGCTCGATCATCGCCACCAAGCTGCGCATGGGCGATGCCAACACGATGATGTCGCAGGGCGGCATGCAGGCCGCCGTGTCGCGCACCGACTCCCCGACGCGCCACTACCTCGACGCCATCGGTGGCGGCCATTTTGAGAACAAACCCGAACTGGTCAGGGCGCTCACCGAAGACGGCCCCGGCGTGGTCAAGTGGCTCGAAGACCTGGGCGTGGTGTGGGACAAGGAACAGGACGGTTCGCTGAAGACCATGCACGGCGGCGGCACTTCGCGCAAGCGTATGCTGTCATGCCGCGACTACACCGGTGCGATGATCATGCGCACGCTGATGGACGAGGTGCGCAACCATCCCGGCATGATCGAAGTGAAGGAATTCATGCCGGCCGTGGAGCTGATCATGGATGACAAGGGACGTTGCGCCGGCGCCATCCTTTACAGCCTGGACAGCGAGGAGTTTTTCGTCGTCAAGGCGAAATCCACTCTGATCGCCACCGGCGGCTACGGCCGCCTGCATATCCGCGGTTACGACACCACCAACCACTACGGCGCTACCGGCGACGGGCTGGTGATGGCCTACCGCGCCGGCGCGAAACTGATGTACATGGACTCCGTCCAGTACCACCCGACGGGTGTCTCGTTCCCCGAGCAGATTGCCGGCTTCCTGGTCACCGAGGCGATCCGCGGCGCGGGCGGCCAGCCGCTGAACAAGGACGGCGATCTGTTCGTCTTCCCGCGCGAGCCGCGCGACATCGAGGCTTCGGCCATCATCCGCGAATGCGTGCAGAACGGCGGCGGCATCCCGACACCGTCGGGCCGTGTCGGCGTGTGGCTGGATTCGCCGCTGATCGATATGCTGCACGGCGAGGGTTACACCGACAGGCACTTCCCGGCGATGTATCGCCAGTTTATCCGCTACGGCATCGACATCTCCAAGCTGCCGATGCTGATCTACCCGTCGCTGCATTACCAGAACGGCGGTATTGAAATCAACGAGCGTTGCGAGACGGATCTTCCCGGCCTGTATGTGGCAGGCGAAGCCACTGGCGGTTTGCATGGACGCAACCGGCTGATGGGCAACTCGGTGCTCGATTACAACGTGTTCGGGCGGCGCGCCGGCCGGTATGCCGGCGAATATGCCAAAAAAGTCAAGCTCGGGAAGCTCAGCCTGGCCCATCTCGATACTTACGAAAAAGAACTGGCGGCTGCCGGCATACAAACCGATCTGGTGACGCCGATCCTGTTGCCGTCTTACGCGCCAGAGGATGTCAAGAAACGCCAGTTGCTGCGCGCCGACAATGAGTTGCCCGGCACATCGGTGCTGCACAACCGGTTGCACGATGAAAGGCCCGGCGCCTGAGGTGCCTAAGTCGGGCTGATGACGCACATTGACGACAAGATAATCGAACTGGCGCGCACCGCGCTCAGCTTCGAGTACGGTGAGGAGCATTTCTATCGCCATGCTGCCGAGATGACGCAGAATCCGGGCGGCAAAGCCATGTTCCTCCGTCTCGCGGAGGAGGAGCCGGAGCGCATGGAAGACATGCACATACTGTTCAGCGCCATTATCGGCAAGGAGGAGTGGCAGCGTCTTGCCGATGAAGAGGCAGCGAATGCGCATCCTTCGAAAGTGATTGCCGAGATGGAAGCAGCCGTTGCACAACGAGGGATGGGCGCGGTCGCCGACGATACTCAGGCGCTGCGCATGGCGATGGAGCTGGAGCGCCGGATTATCCATCTGCTGAAGGATATGTCTGAACACATTAATGATCCCGCCATTATTAAATTGGCCGAAAAAATGATTCTGGAGGAAAGTTCCCAATATGATGCCCTGCAGGCGCAGCTGGATAGCTTGCAGAACATCGGGTTATGGCTGGACACTCCCGAGTTCCGCATGGATGGAAGGTTCTGAACGAGTAATCTTATGGAAACAACTCTACGCATTACCTCGGCCCATGCCGGCAGCTCCTTTGTGGCGCGGATTGAAAAGATCAGCGGCCAGAAGTTGCTGGCCTGCTACCAGTGTGGCAAGTGTTCTGCCGGTTGCCCGATGGCGGCATACATGGATGTGTTGCCCAATCAGATGATCCGCATGGCGCAACTGGGAATGCGGCAGCAATTGCTGGCAACGCGTTCTATCTGGATGTGCGTGTCCTGCCTGACCTGCAACTCGCGCTGCCCCAAGGACATACGCATCGCCGAGGTAATTGAAGCGTTGCGCAAGACGGCACTGAACACCGGAGAGCGCAACGATCATCTTGAAATTCTGGAGATGACTCCCGAGGCGCGCAGCGTGTTGCCGCCAATCGCCATGATCAGCGCCATGCGCAAACTGACCTCCTGATGGAAAGCGAAATAGACAGATGAACCTGAAAAAAACACCTCACCACGAAGGGCACGAAGATCACGAAGATTTTTGCGAGTTATCGCCCACGGACGATAACTCTGCCAGCCACGATTTACGGGGTTGCCGTTGTTCTTCTTCGCGGCCTTCGTGTTCTTCGTGGTTAAAATGCGGAATAATAGAATGAAGCTTGCTTATTATCCCGGCTGCACACTGAAAAATCAGGCCACCAATTTCGATGTATCCACCGTTTCGTCAATGGCGAAACTGGACGTGGAGGTCGAGGAACTGGAGCGCTGGAACTGTTGCGGCACGGTGCATGCGCTGGATTCAGACAATGTCATGAACCGCGTGGCGCCGATCACCAACCTGATCCGCGTCAAGGAAGCCCAAGCCAGGACAGAAGGCATGGCCAGCGAATTCATGACTTCCTGTGCGATGTGTTACAACACGCTCAAGCGCGCCAACATCGACGTGAAGCAACGCGCCGACGCGCTTGCGACCATCAACGACTTTTTGTCCCTCGAAAAAATCAAGTACGAAGGTGACGTTGAAGTCCTTCACCTTCTCGAATACCTGCGCGACCGTGTCGGCTTCGACAAACTGGCCGAGAAAGTAACAAAACCACTCAATGGCCTGCGCGTAGCCTGCTATTACGGTTGTCTGCTGGTGCGCCCGAAAGAAGTCGCCTTCGACGATGTCGAGAATCCGATGGTCATGGAAAACCTGATTCGCGCGCTCGGCGCCACACCGGTGGATTTTTCGCATAAGACCGAGTGCTGCGGCGCCTATCAGACAGTCGGCAAGCCGGAAGTTATCGCCGAACGCACCGACAGGATCATCGGTTCGGCGCAGGAGGAGCAGGCCGATCTGGTGGTGGTGAGCTGCCCGCTGTGCGCTTTCAATCTGGATTTCCGCCAGGATGACGCCAAGCGCCTCAACCCGGACTTTCACAATATGCCGGTGCTTTACTTTACCCAGTTGATGGCGCTGGCGTTCGGTTGCGGCGAATCGGCGCTGCGCTTAGATCTTCAG
>JANLID010000288.1 GCA_024654105.1 Gallionella sp.
TGAGTGTGGCTGCCGCCGCCGTGGAGCTGATTCACGCCTATTCGCTGGTGCATGACGATATGCCGTGCATGGACGACGATGTGCTGCGCCGCGGCAAGCCGAGCTGTCATGTGCAATATGACGAAGCGACTGCGCTGCTGGTCGGCGACAGCCTGCAAACGCTGGCGTTTCAGCTGCTCGCGGAACATCGCCTGAACGACGATGCGGCATGCCAACTGGAAATGGTCAAGCTGCTGGCGGTGGCTTCCGGTTCGCGCGGCATGGCGGGCGGGCAGGCAATCGACCTGGCCAGCGTGGGCAAATCGCTCACGCTCCCCGAACTGGAATTCATGCATATCCACAAGACTGGCGCGCTGATCCGCGCCGCCGTGTTGCTCGGCGCCCAATGCGGGTCGGCTCCCGAGGCGCAACTTGCCAAGCTGGATCATTTCGGCAAGCTGATCGGCCTGGCGTTCCAGGTGGTGGACGATGTGCTCGACTGCGAGGCGGATACCGCGACGCTGGGCAAGACGGCGGGCAAGGACGAGGATAACGACAAACCGACTTACGTGAGCCTGCTTGGCATTCAGGGCGCACGCGACATGGCGCAGCGGCTGCATCGCGAGGCGCTGGAAACCCTGGCCGGGTTCGGAGATGCGGCGCAACGGTTGCGCGAGCTGGCGGACTTCATTGTGCTGCGAAAATTCTGATGGAAAATTTCATGATAATGCGCTTTCGTAGCTTTTGTGGGTCGGGCTACTACCTTTCGGTTACATTTCAGAGATGCCATTGATGCGCCCATTGCTGGATTCCATCAATCTCCCGGACGATCTGCGCAAACTGGAGCGCGCGCAGTTGCCGCAGCTCGCCGACGAGTTGCGCCGCTTTATGATCGAGTCGGTGAGCAAGACCGGCGGGCATCTGTCTTCCAATCTCGGCACGGTCGAGCTGACCATTGCCCTGCATTACATTTTCAATACGCCGGACGATCGCCTGGTATGGGATGTGGGGCACCAGACTTACACGCACAAGATTCTCACCGGGCGGCGCGAAGCGATGGCCAAGCTGCGCATGGCGGGTGGCATCGCCGGCTTTCCGAGGCGCGACGAAAGCCCCTACGACGCCTTTGGCACCGGGCATTCCAGCACGTCGATTTCGGCGGCGCTGGGCATGGCGGTGGCGGCGCAACTGGAAAATTCGGAGCGGCGCGCGGTGGCGATCATCGGCGACGGCGCGCTGACCGGCGGGATGGCCTTCGAGGCGCTCAACAATGCCGGCGCGCTCGATGCCAATCTGCTGGTTGTCCTGAATGACAACGATATGTCGATTTCGCGGCCGGTCGGCGCGCTGAACAATTATCTGGCCAAACTGATGTCGGGCCGATTCTATGCGGCGATGCGGCGCGGCAGCGAAAAAATGCTCAAGGGGATGCCGCCGGTGCTGGAATTTGCCAAGCGCGCCGAAGAGCACGTCAAGGGGATGGTGACGCCCGGCACGCTGTTCGAGGAATTCGGTTTCAACTATATCGGGCCGATCGACGGCCACGACCTGGATGTGCTGGTGGACACGCTGGGCAACATCCGCCAGCTCGAGGGGCCGCAGTTCCTGCATGTGGTCACGCAGAAGGGCAAGGGCTACGCACATGCCGAGCAGGACTGCGTTTTGTATCACGGTGTGAGCAAGTTCGATCCGGCTAACGGCATTGCCGCCGGCCCGCCCGGCAAATCCACTTATACCGAGGTGTTTGGAAAGTGGCTGTGCGACATGGCGGCACAGGACGAGCGGCTGATCGGCATTACGCCGGCGATGTGCGAAGGTTCCGGCATGGTGGAATTCGCACAAGAATATCCGGAGCGTTATTTCGATGTGGGCATCGCCGAACAGCACGCATTGACGTTCGCCGCCGGCCTGGCCTGCGACGGCTACAAGCCGGTGGTGGCGATCTATTCGACTTTCTTGCAGCGCGCTTACGACCAGTTGATCCACGATATTGCGATCCAGAACTTGCCGGTGGTATTGGCGATCGATCGCGGCGGGCTGGTCGGCGCGGACGGCGCGACCCATGCGGGCAGCTTCGATCTTTCCTATTTGCGCTGCATTCCCAACATGACGGTGATGGCGCCGGCCGATGAGGACGAATGCCGCCAGATGCTCTACACCGCGTACCAATTGGGCACGCCGAGCGCGGTGCGCTATCCGCGCGGATGCGGCCCCGGCGTGGCAGTCAGCCATGAGATGCGCGCTCTGCCGGTCGGCAAGGGTGAACTGCGCCGCACAGGCAAGCGCGTGGCGATTCTGGCCTTCGGTTCGATGCTGGCTCCCGCATTGGCGGCCGGCGAACAACTGGACGCGACGGTAGCCAGCATGCGCTTCGTCAAGCCATTGGATGCCGAACTGGTGCTGCGTCTGGCGCGCGAACATGAGCTGCTGGTCACGGTGGAGGAAAACACTGTGCAGGGCGGCGCGGGTAGCGCGGTGGCGGAATGTCTGGCGCAGCATGGCGTTGCAGTGCCGCTGCTGCAACTCGGTTTGCCGGATTATTTCATCGAGCAGGGAGAGCATGCCCGGATGCTGGCGGATTGCGGGCTGGACGCCGCCGGAATGGTCGCTGCTATCAACAAAATGAGCCGAAATTAACATGTGGGCCGGGCTCTGCCCACCATGCGAATGCTGTTTCATATCAAATCAGATATGACAGAATGAAAGGGTAATCATGAATTCTTCCAAACCGAAACCTATCGCCGATGTGCAAAGTTCTGCCGATACGCGCCACCTGGCGATTAATCGCGTCGGCATCAAAGGCATTCGCCATCCGGTGAAGGTCAAGGACAAGAGTATCGGCGTGCAGCACACCGTCGCCACTTTCAATATGTATGTGCATCTGCCGCATAACTTCAAAGGCACGCACATGTCGCGTTTTGTCGAGATACTCAATGAACATGAACGGGAGATTTCGGTGGAATCTTTCGGCAGTATCCTGCGCGAAATGGTGGTGCGGCTGGAGGCGCAATCGGGTTTCATCGAAATGAATTTTCCTTATTTCGTCAATAAGACCGCGCCGGTGTCCGGTGTGAAAAGCATGCTGGATTACGACGTGACTTTCATCGGCGAATGCAACGGAGGCACTCCCCGGTTTACGATGAAGGTGATCGTGCCGGTCACCAGCCTGTGCCCCTGCTCGAAGAAGATTTCCGAGCGCGGCGCGCATAACCAGCGTTCGCATGTCACGCTCACGCTGCGCACCAACAGTTTTGTCTGGGTCGAAGATGTGATACGCATCGCCGAGGAACAGGCATCCTGCGAACTGTTCGGCCTGCTGAAACGGCCCGATGAAAAATTTGTCACCGAACACGCCTACGATAACCCGAAATTTGTCGAAGACATGGTGCGCGACGTGGCGGCGGTGCTGAATGCCGACGAGCGCATCGACGCTTATATTGTGGAGTCGGAAAACTTTGAATCGATCCACAACCATTCTGCCTATGCCCTTATTGAAAAGGATAAAACGCAGAAATAATGCATGAGGACCGAGGTCTGAGAAAGATGTCTCGGTATCCGGTTCTCGCCACTCAGTCCTAACCACTCAGTCCTAAACTTATGAAACCCATTGCCATCTTCCGTCATGCAGCCCCCGAAGGTCCCGGTTATCTGGCCGAATTCCTCGACGAACAACATATCCCGTGGCAGTTGATCGCCATCGATGCGGGTGATGCGGTACCGTCCGGCATCAATGCGTTTTCCGGGTTGGTGTTCATGGGCGGACCGATGAGCGTCAACGACGAGTTACCGTGGATAGCGCAAGAACTGGCGTTGATCCGCGAGGCGGTAGCTAAAGATATCCCCGTGCTGGGGCATTGTCTCGGCGGGCAACTCATTTCCAAGGCATTGGGCGGCACGGTATCGCGCAACCCGGTAAAGGAAATCGGCTGGGGCGAGGCGATGGTGGCGGACAACAATACTGCGCGCGCATGGTTCGGCGAGGTGCGGCATTTCAATGCCTTCCACTGGCACGGCGAAACCTTCAGCCTGCCGCAGAATGCAACGCTTCTGCTGTCCAGCGCATACTGTGCAAACCAGGCATGGGCTATCGGCAAACATCTTGCGCTGCAATGCCATGTTGAAATGACCGCCGCGATGATCGTCTCCTGGTGCGAGGTTGGCGCAGAAGAAATTCTCGTTGCCAAAAACAGTCCGGCGGTGCAATCCGCCGCCGAAATGCAGCGGCAAATACCCGGCGAACTGCCGCACTTGCGGGAAGTCGCGGCGCAGCTTTATTCCTGCTGGATCAACGGGTTGCGCGGTTAATAATGGTAAATTCGCAAAACTTGTTGTTCAATCGGCTAGGCCGGATTATCTAGGCATTTCGGCATATTGATTGTGTGATGGCCGAGGGGTAGGGTGCGCCACGGGGATTGCGTTTGTTCCCGTCGATTTACCGCCACCACTAACTCCAAGGAGATTCACATGAAGCAAATGATTGCACTGGCCTGTTTGAGTTTTGCATTTACCGTTTCAGCGTCGGCTTTTGCGGCCGGCGAAAAGATGAAGGGTTGCAGCAAGGAAGCGATCGGCATGAAAGGCGAAAAACGTAAAGCATTCATGAAGAAGTGCCTGTCCAAGGATTATGTGCTGAAATCCGATGCGGCAGCGGACGCCCCGGCTGCCGCCGCGGCGACGCCGGCGACGCCCGCCACCCCCGCCACTCCGGCAACTCCCGTGGCCTCGTCCGCACAGCAGGACAAGATGAAGGCGTGCAATGCCGATGCCAAGACCAAAGGATTGAAGGATGATGAACGCAAGAAATTCATGAACGCCTGCCTGAAGGGCTGATTGCTTCCGTTGAGCTGAGAAACGCGCCGCAAGGCGCGTTTCTCATGGGGACGGGGTATGAA
>JANLID010000320.1 GCA_024654105.1 Gallionella sp.
GTGAAATGTCAGAGCCACGCAATACGCGCTGCGTCCTTCACGGCAGCCGGGATGTGGCGGGGCAAGCCGCGAAGCCGTGGGAGATCGGATAAGAATTCCCGCAATACGTTTCACTCCTTGCGGGCTACTCGCTGTTAGACTCGAAAGGAGGATGTCTCATGAAGCGAATACTTATTCTTATGGCTGGTATCGGCGTGCTGCTGGCGACTAGCGTTGTGAACGCAGATTGTCGCTGTGTTTGTATGAATGGAAATGTCCAGGCCGTTTGCAGTAGCACACTGGATGTTGAGCCTGTTTGTTCGCCAAGAGTATGCCCCATTACCCCGCCATCAGTTGAGCCGATACAACGGCCGCGCGTCCCTCCCGTTGGCACTACCAATTGCGTGCAGAGGCAGGTTTACAATGAATACACGCGTCAATACGAGTGGAAAGAGGTCTGCTATTAAGCCTGTTGGCCGCACGGCTGATCAGAGAATGGAGGAAGAATGAAAAACGGATCACCACGATAGAGGTTTGTCACGGTGAAATGCCATCTTTGTCAGAATGATCGTAAGTTGTGCGATTCGCACATCGTCCCGGAGTTCTTATATCGTGATCTCTATAAAGACTACAAACTTATGGGAATCAATGGGCAGGGGAACAAGGGATGGAAGCCCCTGCAAAAAGGAATCCGCGAGCACTTGCTCTGCTTTGATTGCGAACAGCACTTGAACGACAAATACGAGAAACCATTTCTGAAGCAATGGACAGTTGACTCTCCTTTGCCTGATCGTATCGCGCAAGATGCGGCTCATACCGCGGTTTATGATTACCCAAAGTTCAAGCTTTTCCACCTCAGCATCCTATTCCGCGCGTCTGTAAGTTCTCTGCCAACCTTCCGAGAAGTGAATCTCGCAACACATGAAGATCGCGTCCGGAGAATGCTTATTACCGAAGACCCGGGCAACGAATGGGAATACCCCATCCTTGCGTTCGCTGTTTTGAATGGGCGTGGTGAAGTAGAGCGGCGATTGATTTCATGCCCCATTGCAAGCCGTCACGAAGGGCATATCGTCTATGGACAAATCTACGGTGGGGCTATGTGGTGGATTTCTGTTTCTTCGCACCGGAACGATCTGTTTTGCCGTGCAGGACTTCAATCGACCGGCCAAATTACATTGATCGCCGAGCCTTGGAGCGAAATTGGGGTAGTCCAGGATGCAAGCCAAGCGCTCAAGAGAGCAAATCTCTGACATTTGGCAGCTAATCGAACTCAACCCTGTTTATACTACTGTTTATTACGGCGAGCGTGAACGAGGACTAACATGCCATTAAGAAATATTTGCATGCGTGCCACGGGAAAACTGTTCTTAATATTGATGTTTGTCACCGCAGTGGGCGCTTGTAGCGAATCCTCACCGCCGCTCTCGAAGCAGGAAGCCGCGCTGCCCGCAGAAAATCGTTTGGCGCAATTGCAAAAGCAGGCAGATTCCGGCGATGCCGACGCACAATTCAACCTCGGGGTGATGTACCGCAAAGGCGAAGGCGTGCCGAAGGATGCCAACAAGGCCGTAGAGTGGTGGCAGAAAGCTGCGGCACAGGGGTATGCCAAAGCACAGTACAGCCTCGGTTGGATGTACTACAACGGCGTAGGTGTGCCGAAGGATACCACCAAGGCTGTGGAGTGGTATCAGAAGGCCGCGACGCAGGGGAATGCCAGCGCACAGATCAACCTCGGGGAAATATATCTCGGGAAGGATAATGCCAAGGCCGTGGATTGGTTTCAGAAGGCTGCAACGCAGGGAGATGCCGACGCACAGTACATGCTCGGGACAATGTACAGCAGCGGTCTTGGTGTATCGAAGGATGCTGCCAAGGCAATAGAGTGGTATCTGAAAGCGGCAACGCAGGGGAACGCCAACGCACAGTACAGCCTTGGTTTGATATACGACAACGGCGAAGGTGTGCCGAAGGATGCTGCCAAGGCCGTGGAGTGGTATCAGAAAGCGGCGGCACAAGGGGATGCCAGTGTATACGATTCACTACCAGTCGAGTTTCGCCCGACTACCCGTGCACAGTTCAACCTCGGGGTGATGTACCGCGATGGCGAAGGTGTGCCGAAGGA
The DNA here is from genome assembly GCA_024654105.1 of Gallionella sp. GTDB lineage: Bacteria > Pseudomonadota > Gammaproteobacteria > Burkholderiales > Gallionellaceae > Gallionella. Next base: position 2,105 of record JANLID010000320.1, read on the forward strand.
TGTTGCCAAGGCGGTGGAGTGGTTTCAGAAGGCGGCGGCACAGGGACATCCCAAGGCACAGGCCGTACTCGGGGCGGCGTACTACAAAGGCGAAGGTGCGCCGAAGGATTGGGTGCTGGCCTATGCGTGGTTTAATCTGGCTGCGGCACAAGGGAAAGAAACTGCCAAACTTGCGAAAAGACTTCGCGACGTACTCACCTTGAATTCAACCCAGTGCGCCGAGGCGGAGCGTTTGTCCTCGAACTGGAAGCTGGGGCAGGTATTGCAACGCGAGGGCGAGTCGGCTGCGGATGCTGGCGGCGCGGCGTCGGGTGGCGGGCCGCTCGCCAAGAAAGGTACCGGGACGGCTTTTGTCGTCAGCACGGAAGGCTACGCTGTCACCAACCATCATGTGGTTGCCGGTTGCAAGGAACTACGGGTTCAGGGGCGCAGCGATTCGATACAGTTAATCACGCGCGATGCGGTGAGCGACCTTGCACTGCTCAAAATGCCGGGCGAGACGCGCGCTGTAGCAACGCTGGCGCCGGACCCGGCCAGCCTGCGGCAAGGGCAGGACATCGTGGTGTTCGGATTTCCGCTCGACAGTGTGCTGTCCTCGGGAGGCAATCTTACGCCGGGGGTGGTGAGCGCGATCACCGGTCTGGGCAACAACAGTAACCAGATTCAAATCACCGCGCCCATCCAGCCGGGTTCGAGCGGCAGCCCGGTGATGGACAAGAAGGGACATGTGGTGGGAGTGGTGAGTATGAAGCTCTCGGACTCGGCCATGGCAAAGGCTACTGGAAGCTTGCCACAGAATGTCAATTTCGCGATCAGTGGGCAAACGTTGAAAGCGTTCCTCGATGCCAACAGGGTGCCTTACAAGACCGGCGGGTCGTTCTTCGCACGGGAGAAATCGCTTGCCGATCTCGGCGACGAGGCGCGCAAATGGACGACAGTGGTGGAGTGCTGGAAATAAGTAAGCGTAGGATGGGTGGAGCGAAGCGAAACCCATCGTTGTTGAAAATATAATATTCGTTGGGTTTCGGCGCTGCGCGCCTCCACCCAACCTACATTTTTAATCGTTACCGCTGCATCATCCTTCCCGGTCGCTCGGGGCGTTCCGGCCGATCGGGATGCATCCGCGACCCGCGCTCGTCTGATGCGCCATTGTCGCGCCGCCATTTTTCCTTGAATTTCTGACGCTGCTCCGGCGTCATGTTTTTCCACTTCTCGCGCAGTTCGGCGCGCCGTTCCGGCGGCAGGTTTTTGAACCACTGATGCCTGTGGCGCAGGCGTTCCTGCTGTTCCGGCGGCAGCTGACGGAAATGCTCATAGCGTTTGCGTGCCTGTTCGCGCTGTTCCGGATTCATTTTCTGCCAGTGGGCAAAGCGATCACGCGCTTGCTCGCGCTGCTCGGGTGTCATGGTTTGCCAGCGTTTCGCGCCTTCGCGCAGGCGTTCGCGACGCTCCGGCGGCAGCGTGTCCCAGCGCTCCTGGAACGGTTTGAGGACTTTCTGCTCTTCCGCGCTCAACTGGTTCCAGGCGGCGGGTGCCTCGCTGTCCGCGGCCCACAGTGTCAGCGGCCAGAGCAGCAGCAGACAGAGGATTAATCGTTGTGTAATCCCCCTCACCCCAACCTTGTTCTCGCCCGGGGCGCACAAAATCCTGTGCGCCCGTTCGGCGGGGAAAAGGTCCACTGGACCTTTTCCTGTTTCCGCCTTACCCCGCAAGGGGAGAGGGAGAAGAGAGGCATCGTTTCTGAAATAGACTCTATTCATGCGGTGGCTCCTCCGGCAAATCCGGGAGTAATCCGGTATCAATGGCGGTCAGGACGTCCTTGCCCGTGCTGCCCTGGGTTTCGATGCTTCCGAGAAATTCGAGCAGTTCCATGTCGGGCGCCGGCGGGGATTCCGCTGCGGCCGTCGACAGGGAGATCAACAGCAGGCCGACGGCCAGGTGTTCAGCCCGTGGTGCCATTGTCGGCATGTTCCAGCCAGTCGAGGAAATCCAGATCGGCGAAAAATTCCGGGTTCTCGTGCGCGGTGAGCAGTTCGATGTCGCTCATGCCCACCGGGGCGAGATCGTTGTTGGGCGCGGAGAACCAGAGCAGCGCGGAGACGGAGAGCACGATAGCGGCGGTCGCGAAGCCGCCCGCCGGCAGCAGCCAGCCCGGACGCCTGCGCGATGGCCGGCGCAGGCCCTGCTCGATGGCCTCGCGGCGCGCGGCGCGCAGG
>JANLID010000321.1 GCA_024654105.1 Gallionella sp.
GACACTTCGTCGAAGGCACGGCCATCGTGAAAGCGGCGAAGAGCCCGGCGCAGCAGGCCCTGGCCGCCCAGAGCTTTATGGAGGCGCTGGAAATTGCGCAGTGGTGGGGCGATGCCTACTACAACCTCGGCGTGGCGCAGGAACTGGCCAAAAAATACGACGAGGCCGAGCAAGTCTTCAACTTCTACCTGTCAAGCAACCCGGGTAAAACGAAGCAGCGCGAGGTGCAGGACCGCATCTATGGCCTCGCTGCCAAGCGTAAGCTCTCAGGGGTTCCATGAAATTGAATGATGCTTCGGCAAAAGCCACGAACTGGCTGGCAATCATTATTCTCGTTGTGGGGATGATGATCGCCTCTCCCACCGGCGGTTTTTTTTCCACCGTTGTCGCCATCATGGTCGCGCTGGTTCCGCTGCTCTTCTCCACGGGGAAAAAGCGCATTGCCGCAGGTCTGATCGTTGCGGCAGGGGTATTTTTTGCTTTCGCCACCTTTGATGGCTTCCAGAAGGATTACGGCAAGTACCGGGAGAGGGGGCCCGCTCCATCCCTTGAGAAGAAGCCATGAGAGACTCGGCGCGTCGCAAACGCATCGGCGTTGTTCTCGGGCTATTGCTGCTGGCCGGCATGGGCTGGCTCTTCTGGCCGTTTATCGCCGGCCCCGGCCAGATGCAAAGTTTTTGCAGTTCGCTCGCGGTGGGCACTTCGGCCGCGCAGGTCCAGGCACAAGCCGCGCAACACGGCTACCGGGTTTCTTCGCCCATCGAAGGCCGCGCGTTTGTTCACGATCCAGGATCGTTCGGGCGGTTCACCTGCAACGTACAGTTCGGGCCCAGTGGGCTGGTTTCATCGGCCTATTCCTTTAATGACTAGAGTACGCGTAGCCTGGGTAGAACGAAGCGAAACCCGGGAAAATTAAATAACCGAAAGAGGGTCGGCAAACTATGAGAACTACAAACAAGCTAATTATTTTCGTCTTTACGTGTTTGATTCTGAGCGCGAGCGCCTACGCCCAATCCCCGCGCGAGCAACTGAACCAGATGGTGCAGCAGTTGCAGAAAACGCCGAACGACCACGCACTGCGCGAGAAAATCATCAAGCTCGCTACAGGAATCGCGGAACAAGGCGATGCGACGGCGCAGCTCTATCTTGGCAGCATGTATGTCCACGGGATCGGTGTTCAGAAGGACGAGAAGGAGGCGGCCAGGTGGTTCCGCCTTTCGGCGGCGCAGGGCAATGCGGATGCGCAAGGCAATCTCGGCCAGATGTATCTGTCAGGGCAAGGTGTCGCGAAGGACTATAAGGAAGCCGCCAAATGGTATCGCCTCGCCGTGGAACAAGGCAATGCGCGCGCGCAGTTCAGTTTCGGCGTGATGGTTGCGGCTGGAATCGGCGTCGCGAAAAACGAGAAGGAAGGCGCGAGGTTGGTCCGGCTCGCCGCGGAAAAAGGAAACGCCTCGGCGCAAAACCATCTCGGTACGATGTACGCCAAAGGAGAAGGCGTCGCGACCGACCACACCGAATCGTTCAAATGGGTTCGGCTCGCGGCGGGGCAGGGCAATGCCGACGCGCAGGTCAATCTCGCCTTCAAGTACGACTACGGCTACGGTGACAGTGTGCGCGCACACATGTGGTTCGCTCTGGCGGCAGCCCAAGGCGACGCTTACGCGCCGAACTATCTGGCCGAGATCGCGACGCGCATGACGCCCGAACAACTCGCGGCTGCGAAAGCGCTGGCGGCGACATGCAAAGCCTCCGCCTACAAGAACTGCGATTGAGCCCGGTAGGGTGGGCACGCCTTTGTGCCCACGCGGATACCAAACCGCGTGGGCAAACGATGGAACCGTCTGCCCACCCGATAATCTCTTGAGCAGGCGCAGGGTGCATTCCATGAACCCAACCGGGATAGAACGGAACGCATGGGTGTGAACCTGCGTGAGACGGAAATGGCCAATTCCTAATAAAATAGCAAGCGTAGCCAGAGTGGAGCATGCATGGAATTTGTGAGCTTCCTTCGTGAAGAACCGATGATGGCCTGGTTCGTGTTCCTGGCGTTGTTGGTCACCATTGTGCCGGCAGCATCGGTGCTTTGGCGCAGGATGTTTGGGCGCGGCCAAGCCGAAGTAGCAAAGCCACCTGTGCATGAAACAAAACCGACACACTTTGGAAACCAGACTGAACTGGTTATTCTCTTCCTCGGGCTTTTGTTGTTGCTGGCCGTGATCGGCTGGATACGCAGCGCTTTCTTCGGATAAGCCAATAGATCAAGGAGACTGTCATGCTGAAAAACATTGCATTAGGAATTGCCCTGTTCACGACGATGTGGTTCGTGCCCGTGGCTGCCGAGACCGGTCGTCAGGATGCAACGGTTATCCGAACGCAGTACGGCGTTCGCTACGAGATCCCCGCGGGATGGGAGTGGACCGAGTTCGACGGCAACGAAGTATCGATCCAGCACTTGGGGACCAAGTCCGGCGAGAAAGGTAAGGAATCGAGCCCGAACAAGTTCAGCATAGGTTGGCGCCATTCTCCTGATGATGGTTTCGACAAGGGTTGGGGGGATCTCGACCGCAGCGGGCAGCGTACGCTTCCAAACGGGGTCACGGCACGTTGGAAGGCGGGCAAGCGTTTTGGATATATGTATACCTTTGGGGGCGAGGCGACGATCGGCTCCAAAGTGCTGAGCGTGTCCCCTTTCGGCCGCTCATTAGATGCGGGCATCGTCGAGGCCGCCTTTTTGCGCGTCGCCGAAACGCTACGGGAAGTTCCCGAATCGGCGGTGCTCTACCACCCGAGCCTGGGCATCGCCGCCAACCGGCTCAACGAGAAATTCTGGTACAACCAATTCGGCGGTCACAACATCGCGTTCCGCTGCTGGGCAGATGGAATATCAGGCAACACGTGGATATACACGTATCCATCTTCCAAGGTATTTCCTGACACCCGCAAGGCGCTGGCTGACATCACGGGTCATTATGCAAAGAATGAGAGTCTGAAGATCGGCAATGTGCAGCGCGCCGATGTTCCTGGGGGCGAGGTCCTCTGGACCGAACAGCCTGGGACCCAGAGTCCGTTCCTCGCCGCGGTGCGGCGCGACGGACGCTATTTTTTTCTCAGTGTGCAAGTCGTCGAGACGTCGAAGCACAAATGCAGGAGCGACGCGTTGCGCGAGGATTTCCTCGCCGTCGCGAGAAGCGTGCGCGCTTGGGACGGGAAATGAGTACAATCGGGGTCAATGTAAGGTTTAGAGTTAAAAAGCGAGCAGTGGGTGACACCCGCCGATTACTGCATAACCGATGAGGTAAATCATGAAGGGCTGGGCTCATTTACTATTCGTTGTCGTCTTGGTTGTTTGCATACAGCCAGTGCGGGCGGACTATGAGGACAACTGGATCGACGACAGGACGTTCGGGAAAGATTCTGATTTGAAGTGGCAACATCTAATGGGCGATGTGCCCATGGGTATCGGCCGGATCAAGGACGTTTATTGGGCCGAGGCCTGGCGCGACGGAAATGAGGTTGGTGTGATGTTGAGGTATATCTACGCCGAGCCTGTGAGTCCACCGGAGTTGCCTGCAGGGGGACCTTTGCTAAAAGAGGAGGTCGAGGTGACAATCCATTGTCCCCATCGCACCGTGCGCATCCACTACATGTATCTCTATAACCCGCAAGGCAAGTTCTTCGGGAATTGGTTTGATCCCACAAGGCAAGCACCAGAATCATTTGGCCCGACAGGCATCATTGGCCTGGCTTACTCGCGCGTTTGCCGCTGAGGCTGCGGCGTACTTCCAGCTCGAGTAGGGCGCATTCCATGCGCTATGTTTATTTGCCAAGCACGGGGGCGTGGAATGTTTGGTGCAATGGCTGGGCCGAAAGGCGTCTGTTCTTACGGCGTTCGTGAACAAACAAAGTCCACAATCTTGGCGCCATAGGTTCCCGGAACTGTCCTGATCCCGCTCGATCTCCAGTCAGGATTCTTCCGCGAAGACATGCTCAGCATGTATGAAATGCGCTTCTGGCAATCGACAGCCTTGTCAGCGCCACCCATTTCCGTCGCTTCAGCGAAATAAATGAGGCCATCATCGCCTTTGCGGATGCTGTCTATATCAACCTCACCAAACTCTCCGCTTTTATTTGCAAAAACTTCCACCCACTTTTCGGCGTGCGCCACCGAAACAAAGAAGATCAGGCAAATGCCCGTTGTTAATTCGAGTATTGTTTTAGCTATTTTCATTAGATTAAAAGGGGTCAGAGCCCTTTACAGGAACGTACCAGGACGGCTAGAATCTGCCCATTGCAACAGGAGAGTGCAATGCCGCGCAAACCACGATTTTTCCTGCCCGATATTCCGTCACATATCGTTCAGCGAGGCCACAGCCGGGAACCGGTATTTTTCGAAGATCGTGATTATCGCGCCTATCTTCATTGGCTTTCCGAGGCCGCCGTTCGCTATGAGTGCGCCATTCACGCCTATGTGTTGATGACCAACCATATCCATATTCTGGCCACCCCCAAAGACAAGCAGGGCATCAGTCGAATGATGCAATACGCCGGACGGCGCTATGTGCCGTATATCAACTACACTTACGGAACCAGCGGTAGTATCTGGGAAGGGCGTTACAAAGCCTCTTTGATTCATGATGAACAGTACCTGCTGACATGCATGCGGTATATTGAATTAAACCCTGTCCGGGCAAATATGACGAAATCGCCCGGCCAGTATCGCTGGAGCAGTTATCGGGCCAATACACAAGGCAGGGAGGATAAATTGCTAACTCCGCACTCGTTATATCTCAAACTTGGAAAAGCAACAGGCAGCCGACTGCAGGCCTACCGGGACCTATTCAAGGCACATATCGATGATGAAGATCTCAAGGAGATCCGTGCGGCCTGGCAAACCGGAACGCCGCTTGGGAATGAATATTTTAAGAAGAAGATAGAACAGAAACTGAAAACCAAGGTAGGGCAAGCCAGACGTGGTCGACCTAAAAGGGCTCTGACCCCTTAAACTAATCATCCAACAGACCTTTAGGAGTGTTCGAATGCGATACTTTATTATCGGACTAGCAGCTATCCTGTATTTCGGCGCTCCTGCGGCATTCGCTGCGCCC
>JANLID010000327.1 GCA_024654105.1 Gallionella sp.
GCCGCCAAGGGCACGACCATCAGCATCGAGACCAACGGCGAGGACGAAGCCGACGCAATGCGGGCTATATTGAACCTCGTCAACAACCAATTCGGAGAAGGCGAATGAGTTTTACGCTGCACGGCATCGCAGTCTCCAGCGGCATCGCCATCGGTCATGCCCACCTGGTGTCGCACACCTCGCTGGAAGTGGCGCATTACGTGATCCACAAAAAGTTTATCGATGAAGAAATCGCGCGCTTCAATACCGCATTACAGACCACGCGCAGTGAGTTTTCCGGCCTGCGCCGCAATCGTCCGACCCACGCCGCTGCCGAGTTTGATGCCTTCCTCGAACTGCACCAGATGATTCTGGACGATCCGCTATTGAGCGTCGCACCGCGCGAAATGATTGCCAGTGAACATTGCAATGCCGAATGGGCGCTCAAAGTGCAGACGGAAGCACTGGTTGCGCAATTCGACAAGTTCGAGGATGCCTATCTGCGCGAGCGGCAGGCCGATGTAAAACAGGTAGCCGAGCGGCTGCTCAAGCAATTGCTCGGACAGCCCGGACATCCGCCGGTGCCGGCGCACCAGGATGTCGAAACTATTCTGGTGGCGCATGACCTGAGCCCCGCCGACCTGATCCAGTTCAGGCCGCAACAATATGCCGCATTCATTACCGATGTGGGCGGCGCGACCTCGCATACCGCGATTGTCGCGCGCAGCCTGAATACCCCCTGTGTGGTCGGTTTGCACTATGCACGCGAGCTGATCCGTGAAGACGACCTGCTGATCCTCGATGGCGCACAGGGCGTGCTGATCGTCGGTCCGGATAAATCCATTCTTGCCGAATACAAGCTGCGCCAAAGCGAATGGGAGCTGGAGCGCAAAAAGCTCAAGCGGCTGCGCACTGCGCGCGCCAACACGCTGGACGGCACGGCCATCGAGTTGTATGCCAATATCGAGAAGCCGGGAGATGTCGCCGAGGTGAAAGAAAACGGTGCGACCGGCATCGGCCTGTTTCGCAGCGAATTCCTGTTTCTCAACCGCGATGAATTGCCGGATGAGGAGGAACAGTTTGAAGCCTATCGTGCGGTAGCGGAAGGCATGGAAGGCCAGCCTGTCACCATTCGCACTTTCGATCTGGGCGCGGACAAACAGCTCAAGGGCGTGGAACGCGTCGCCAACAACCCTGCACTGGGATTGCGCGCCATCCGCCTGTGCCTGGCCGAACCGCAACTGTTTCGCCCCCAGTTGCGCGCACTACTGCGTGCCTCACATTACGGCAATGTCAAAATACTGATCCCGATGTTGTCCAGCGTATCGGAGCTCAACCAGACCCTGCAGTTTATCGCCGCAACCAGGCAGAGCCTGGAAGATGAAGGCATCCCCTGCGACCACGACGTGAAAATCGGCGGCATGATCGAGATCCCGGCCGCCGCGCTGGCGGTCAATGTATTCGCCAAAAAACTGGATTTTCTGTCCATCGGCACCAACGACCTGATTCAGTACACGCTGGCGATCGATCGCACCGACGAAGAAGTCGCGCATCTTTATGACCCGCTGCACCCCGCCATTCTGCATTTGCTGGCGCATGTCATTGGCACTTCCAACAGGCTTGGCGTGCCGATTTCAGTATGCGGCGAAATGGCCGGTGAACTGTCCTACACTCGCCTGTTGCTGGGTCTCGGTCTGCGCCAGCTCTCGATGTTTTCGGCGCAGGTGCCCAGCATCAAACAGCGCGTGCTTACCACCAGCCTGCCGGAACTTGCTGCACTGACGCAGAAAATTCTGCGTGCCGACGATCCGCTCAGAATTCGCGAGCTGCTTGGCCGGTTAAACGCATAACCACCCAAGCACCGGCATGAGGCGTGGATCGCAGGCGAATTGTCAGGCATCCAACCAGGATGAGCACAAGGCATGAAAGAGTTATTCATCACCGAAACCCGCGCGCGATTGCGCACCTGGCTGGCCATCGGCTACGCGCTGTTCATCGTGTATGCGAGCCTGTCGCCATTTACCGGATGGCGCGAGCAGGGGCTGAATTTCACCGAGGTGCTGGCTGCGCCTTTATCGCTTACCTATACCGCGTTCGATACGATCGTCAATCTGCTGTCCTATCTGCCGTTTGGCTTGCTGGCCGGTTTGATGTTGCGCGCGCGCTTCGGCGCGCCGATCAGCGCAATGCTCGCCCTGTGTTCAGGCGTGCTGTTGTCGGCGGGCATGGAGTATCTGCAAATGTATTTGCCCGGGCGCATCAGCTCCAACATGGATTTGTTATCCAACAGCGCGGGCGCGCTGGCAGGCACATTACTGGCGATGAGCATGTCGTCGCGGACCCGGATCTTTTCGCGCATGACGCATTGGCGCGGCAGCCTGTTTCAGCATGGCAAGGAAATGGATTTTGGGCTGGCGTTGCTGGTGCTGTGGATTTTTGGCCAGATCAATCCATCCCTGCCGATGCTGGGCAATGTATTTATCAGCGAGGCGGCGCGCCAGCCGTTTGTCATGCTGCCGCCCGCCCCATTCGATATGTGGGAAAGCAGCGCCGTTGCGCTGAATTTATTGATGCTGGGCACGTTGATGCTGACCTTGCTGCGCGTGCCGCGCAATACCATTACGGTGTTGCCGGTGGTATTGAGCGTGGTGGCATTGGCCAAGTTCATCACAGCCGCACTGTTGCTCAAATCCTGGGCATTGTTGCTGTGGATCAACAGCGAAGCGGTGCTGGGGATGCTGCTGGGAATGTTGCTGCTGCTCGCCATGCTGTGGCTGCCGCGCAGCGCGGCCATTGTCTCGGGCGCCGCGGTGGCGCTGGGCTACTTTGTTATCGTGAATTTCGTATTTGACGACAACACGCCCGCCGCTGCCCTGTCCATTTACCATTGGCATTACGGTCATTTGCTTAATTACAGCGGTCTGGCGCAGACCATCGCCTTGATCTTTCCGTTGCTGTTGTTGTTTCACCTGTGGCGAACACGAAAAGTATAATCCCGCCTGAATTTTATTTCCCATGAGGTTAGCCATGAGTTTTTTCGACAAGCATGTTTTCTTCTGCACCAATCAGCGCGAGGACGGCAGTGACTGCTGCAACAACCACGGTGCGCAAAAAGCGCGCGATTATATGAAGGACAAGGTCAAGGAACTTGGCCTCTCCACCCGCCGGAACAGCATTCGCATCAATTCCGCCGGTTGCATGGGACGTTGCGAGGAGGGGCCGGTTATCGTGGTGTACCCCGAAAGCATCTGGTATACCTACAAGAACGAAAAAGACCTCGACGAAATCATCGACGAACATCTCAACCATGGCCGCATCGTCGAGCGCCTGAAGATCTGATGCCGTCACGGCGTAACTTATTTGCGGGTGCGACCCGGTCGACCGGATTTCTTTCGCAGACGGCTGGCGCAACCCTGGCAGCTCATCGTGCAACATCTGAATGGGATAATGTGAACACGGTGCTGAGCGCACGCGGCCTGCGCAAATACTACGGCGGACAGGCAGTCGTGGACGGGCTGAACATCTCCATCAAGCGCGGCGAATGCTTCGGTCTACTGGGGCCGAACGGCGCGGGCAAGACCACCACGCTGCGTTTGCTGCTCGGCCTGATCGCCCCGGACGCGGGCGAATTGCGCTTGCTGGATCATGTCGTGCCGGAAGAAGCGCGCGCCGCAAGACTGCGCGTCGGCGTAGTGCCGCAGATGGATAATCTTGATCCCGATTTCACCGTGGCGGAAAACCTGCTGGTATACGGCCGCTATTTCGGCATGAGCGATGCGGCGATCGAAGCACGCCTGCCGGAATTGCTGGAGTTCGCCAACCTTGCCCAGAAGCGCGATGCCAAGATACCGACCCTGTCTGGCGGCATGAAGCGGCGGCTGACCCTGGCGCGCGCCTTGGTGAACGATCCGGAAGTCATTTTTCTCGACGAGCCGACCATTGGCCTCGACCCGCAGGCACGCCATTTGATCTGGCAACGTCTGCGCGAACTGACCGCGCGCGGCAAGACGCTGTTGCTCACCACGCACTTCATGGATGAGGCGGAGCGACTATGCCACCGCCTTGCGGTAATGGACAACGGGCGCATCATCAGCGAAGGCTCGCCGCGCGAGCTCATCAAACATAACATTGAGCCGCAGGTGGTCGAAGTGTTCGGCGAGGGAGCGGCGGAATGGGCGCGAAACCATGCAACACGCCATGCGCAACGCTTCGAAATAAGCGGGGAGACGGTGTTCTGTTACGTTGACGACGCCCAGTCACTGCTGCTGGAGTTGCAACAGCAACCGGAACTGCACTATCTGCATCGCCCGGCGAACCTGGAAGATGTGTTTCTCAAATTGACCGGACGGGAGATGCGGGAATGAGAACTAATTTTTTTGCCCTGCCGCGCCTGAGTCTGCGCTTTATCCCGATCTGGCGGCGCAATTTCATGGTATGGAAAAAAATGGCGGGGCCGTCGATACTCGGCCATCTCGCCGACCCGGTGATCTACATGCTGGGGCTAGGCTACGGGCTGGGCGGCATGCTGCCGGAGATCGGCGGCACGTCCTATATCACCTTTCTCGCCGCCGGAACGGTATGCTACAGCACGATGAACAGCGCCAGTTTCGAGGTGCTGTATTCCGGTTTCACGCGCATGCACGAGCAGCGCACCTGGGAGGCGATACTCAACACGCCGATCACGCTGGACGATATCGTGTT
>JANLID010000328.1 GCA_024654105.1 Gallionella sp.
AAGATATTTTCGCATCAGTGTGGAAGAGTGTGCAAAACCGCTGGACATGGCTGGCGCTCAATCTGGTGACGGCATTCGTTGCGTCGCGCGTGATTGGCATATTTGAAAATTCCATTGAAAAGCTGGTGGCGCTGGCAGCGTTGATGCCGATTATCGCCGGGATTGGCGGTAACTCGGGCAATCAGACCATCACCATGATCGTGCGCGCCCTGGCCCTGGGACAGATCAACGCCGGCAGCGCGCGCAAACTGCTCACCAAGGAGCTCGGCGTGAGCGGGCTGAACGGACTGATATGGGGAAGCGCGGTCGGTTTATTCGCCTTTCTCATTTACCACAGCATTCCCCTTGGCTTGGTGATGACGCTGGCGATGGTGTTGAATCTGCTGGTGGCGGGATTGCTGGGGGTGCTGATACCGTTAACGCTTTACAAACTCGGGCGGGATCCGGCGGCAGGCTCCAGCGTGATGATCACCGCCATTACCGACAGTGGCGGATTTTTCATCTTTCTCGGACTGGCGACGATTTTCCTGACTTGAGGGAAAGTCTATACCCCACTCGCTGAAATGTGAGTGGCGGCAACAACCTCAGATGGGAAAAGAAAAAAGGGCGGATAGATAAACAGACCGCCCTTGCGAGATAAAACTACGCGCCCAGAATACCTTTTCCAGCCGGTTTTGCTGCGGCTTTTTTGACTGCGGGCTTTTTCGCTGCCGGCTTCTTGGCCGCTGCTTTTTTGACTGCGGGCTTTTTCGCTGCCGGCTTCTTGGCCGCTGCTTTTTTGGCAACGACTTTTTTTGCTGCCGGCTTCTTGGCCGCTGCTTTTTTGGCAACGACTTTTTTTGCTGCCGGCTTTGCTGCGGCTTTTTTGACTGCGGGCTTCTTTGCGACGGTTTTCTTTGCTGCTGCTTTTTTTGCTGCGGGTTTCTTTGCTGCGGGCGTTTTTGCTTTTGTGTTGGATGTTGCCATTTTCATTCTCCATAAAAATTTAGAACATTCACTGCGGCTAACTGTACACCCAAACGCCCTGTGTTTTAGCGAAAGACGCTTGCGGCATCGGCACTCTATCCACGTTTAAAAAAACGTGCAACAAATTTCTTGATTTATTTTTGTGGAAATTACAACATTCACAAAACCAGTTTTTCGCCCGCATACAATTGCTGCATCGTCTCGCGTTCGCGCACCAGATGCACGGCATTGTCATCCACCACCACTTCGGCAGCACGCGGCCGGGTGTTGTAATTGGAGCTCATGCTCATCCCGTATGCGCCAGCGGAAAGCACAGCCAGCAAGGACTGTGGCGCGATTGCCAGCTTGCGTGCATGGCCGATGAAGTCGCCTGTCTCGCAAATCGGACCGACGATTTCGTAGTTCTGTGCCGCAACATTTTCCTGCCGCACTGGCAAGATTTGATGGTACGCATCGTATAAAGCGGGACGCATCAGGTCGTTCATCGCCGCATCCACGATGGCGAAGTTTTTTTCTTCGCCGTGCTTGAGGTATTCCACGCGCGTCAGCAGCACACCGGCATTGCCGACCAGTGCGCGCCCCGGTTCGAGGATCAATTTCTCGCTGCGTCCGTCAAGTGCATCCAGCAACGCGGCCACGTAATCCGCAATGGTTGGCGGAGTCTCGTCGTTGTAGCGGATACCCAGGCCGCCGCCGAGATCGATATGTTCGAGCCGGATGCCTTCACTTGCCAGCGCATCCACCAGCGCCAGCACCTTTTCCGTCGCCGCAATAAACGGGCTGATCTCGGTGAGCTGCGAGCCGATGTGACAATCAATCCCGGTGATATGCAGATGTGGTAAATCGCGCGCCCTGCGGTACAGCGCGATGGCTTCGCCGTAGGCCACGCCGAATTTGTTCTGCCTGAGTCCGGTTGAAATATACGGATGGGTTTTCGCGTCCACATCGGGATTCACCCGCAAGCTGACCGGCGCGACCTTGCCCAAGCTGCCGGCCACTTCGTTCAAACGTCCCAGCTCGGCGGCGGACTCGACGTTGAAGCACAGGATGCCCGCCTCCAGCGCCATGCGCATCTCGGCAATGCTCTTGCCCACGCCGGAGAACACTACCTTGCGCGCATCGCCACCCGCCGCCAGCACGCGCTGCAATTCTCCGCCGGACACGATGTCGAAACCCGCACCCAGACGCGCAAATATGTTCAAAACTGCCAGATTGGAATTCGCCTTCACCGCATAACAGATCAGATGGTCTCGCCTGTGCAAGGCGTTCGCAAACTGGTTGTAACTATCGGTCAATGCGGCGCGCGAATACACATAACAGGGCATGCCGAACCGCGCGGCAATATCCGTCAGCGGCACTTGCTCGACGTGCAGCGTGCCGTTTCGATATTGGAAATAGTCATTCATGGCTGGCTGCCTTGTTGGGATAACGGCGGTGCAGAGGCGGGAAGCGTCAGCGGCCCCTTGTGACCGCAGCCTTGCAACAGCAAAGCAAAAACCAGGATAATTGCCGGACGCATTTTGCACCCCAGATAAATTAACGGGTATGGCAAACGCCACCCCTGATGATAAAACTCGCCATACCCGTTTCCCTCACCCCAACCCTCTCCCGCAAGCGGGCGAGGGGGACTTAGGACTCGCTGTGCGAGTATTACGTTTAATGCAACAGGATTATAAAGGCTGAACATGATTGAAAGCGAATTCAACCAATTGGCTGATGCTGCGCTGACGCGCATCGGAACAGCCATAGACAACAGTGACGGCGATGCCGAATGCAACCGCAGCGGCAACGTGCTGGAAATCGAGTTTGATGATGGTCAGAAGATCATCATCAACCGCCACGATGTCAATCAGGAAATCTGGGTCGCCGCCAGGTCCGGCGGCTTCCATTACGCATGGCAGGACGGCGCGTGGCGCAGCCGGCGCGATGGCAGCGAGCTGTTCGGCAAGCTTGCCGAATTGTTTGCCGGGCAGGGGGTGACGAATATATAGAGTACGTTCACGCATGGGCTGCTGTGACCGTGCTTTCCGCATTACATCGTTCCCACGCTCCGCGTGGGAACGTATCTGGGGACGCTCCGCGTCCCGTACCGCAGGAGCGGCACGGCGGCATTCCCACGCGGAGCGTGGGAACGATACTGGCGAAACTGCTGTCATCCCGTCAGGGCATGATCTCCACATACTCGTAGACTTCGCAATCGCGCAGCGTCTTGCGCACATCCAGCGGCGCCTTCGCATACCACGCCTGCGGATCGTGATGGTCTATTTCCCTGCCCAGGAATCTCACCAGGTCGCAGATCGGTTCGACGACGTTGCTGCGATACCTGTCGTCTCCCTTCACGTAAGCGAGATAGAGATTCTTCATGCAGTTGCCACGGCACCATGGCTGCGCTTCGCAGCGGTCGCACGGCATGTCGGGGTGCAACTGCAGCGGGCTGGGCTTGAGCCAGTTTGCGATCACGTCGCCCTGCAACATCTCGGGCACGTACATCATGTCGGGGCAGGGGAAAATCTTGCCATCCGGCATCACGTTGAGGATATGCGTGGACACCCGGCATTGAGTCTTGCCGTGATAAAGCTCGGTCGCGCGCGTCGGCAGCACCTTGTTGCGCACGATCCCCATGATCGGGATGAGCGGATACAGCTTGTCGCCGGCAAAGAATTTGTCCACCAGTTGCGTGATTACCGCCTTCTTCTTCCCCATCGCTTCGGGTGTGTAAGTGCCTTCCCCGGCGACGAACTGGAAATACACATAGTCAAAAGTATTCGCCAAATCGTCCAGTTCCTCGAACGTGGTTTCTTCGCTGCTCCAGGTCACGCGCGCCGTGAAAGTACCCGCCAGCCGGTCGCGCACCGCCCGGGCATTCTTGACCACCTGGCGATAGATGCCGCGCCCGCGAAAACCGTCGGTGATCGCCTCGCCGCCGTCTATGGAAATCAGGATATTGGAAAGATTCGCCAGCACGCTGTCCGGCAGGTTGTCGAGCAGCGTGCCGTTGGTCTGAAGCTGGAAGCGGAAGGTGGGATAACGCCCCATGATCTCTTTGATGAAATCGAGATTCAGGGTCGGTTCGCCGCCGTAAAAAGTGACATAAACCTCATGTTCGGAAAGATGCTTCCTGATGAAGGCATCCAGCGCGTCAACGGTATAGGAAACCTTATCCTGCGAGCCGACTACGTCGCCCACGCCGAGCGAGCAATAAGTGCATTTCAGGTTGCACGTCAGCGTGGTGAGCAGTTGCAGTTCCACGCGGTTGCCCACGATGGGCGACACAGACGGGTTTGTTTCGGTAATTTCCTGTGAACGGGAGGGAAAAAAAGCGATTGGAGTGGACATGGCTGAACTTTGCTTCGAACTTCGTTGCTGAAAAACAGAGAGCGTATTTTAACCCGAATACGACGCACGGGGCAGTCGGCGCGCCCGCATTCGCAAGGAACTTCCCGATGCAGAAATCGTGCTGGGAGATACGCAGCAAGGCACGATCTGGTACCGTGCCTGACAATCTCTCTGACTGGAAAATCAGACAGCCTCTTTCAGTACATCAGGCCGCCGTTCTGCGATTGCAATAAGCGTTTTGGCGGCGCCGCTCGGCTGTCGCCTGCCTTGCTCCCAATCCTGGAGAGTTCTAACGGAAACACCGAGCAGCTTTGCAAACTCTGCTTGAGACAACCCTGACTTCTTTCTCGCCGAGATTGCCGGCGACATAACCACGCGCCCTTTACCTGCCACCATTTGGCGCACTGACTTCAACAATTCAGCGCCCAGATCGCGTGAAGCCTCAAACTGCTCCAGTTCTTTATCGGTTAATGGTTTTTTCGATTTCATCTTTGACCTTTCGTAATTGATCGCCTTTGATTGAATCCAGCTTGCTTTTTGCATAGATCAGAATGAGCCAGATTTCCCCATCTGCCATGCGATTGAAGTAGATTACGCGGACACCGCCCGATTTGCCTGATCCCTGTCGTGACCAGCGTACCTTTCGTACACCGCCTGATCCGCGAACCACGTCACCGACATTCGGATTTTTGGAAATAAACGCATGGAAGTCGTCGCGCTCCTTCTCTGTCCAGTACAGCGGCCAAAGGCGCTCGAACACCTCGGTTTCAACTATGGTTTGCATGGCAGCATTATCCGGCATTGCCGTATCAAGTCAATGCCTGTTTATTCGGCGGTGGTCTTTACGGTTCGGTCAGGGCAGTTTGCCCGCCGTGACCATGCGGTTGCGCAAGATGCACGGGGTAATCACGCGCGCTACCGGAGATTGCACCTTGCGCGTGTTGCGAATTCTTTACACCGAGACAGGAGGCAGCTTAAACTGAGTCAACTTCAAAGGGAGCAAATGCCGACAATTTCAATTTTCTACGGGATCCTGATCAAAATGTATTGGGACGACCACGCGCCTCCGCACTTCCATGCCGAGTATGGCGGTGCGGAGGCAGTGATTGAAATCCAGACGCTGGAAATAATCAGGGGTAAACTGCCACACGGAGCCGCCATGCTGGTGAAGGAATGGGCAATGCAGCACCGCAACGAATTGATGGAGGACTGGAAACTATGCGAACAATTGCAGACACCAAACAAAATCGCGCCGCTGGAATAGAACAGCAAATACCTTGGAGGGTGTCCAAGGTGGAAGCTCTGCCCTCTTTCCGGTTGCATGTGCAGTTTGAGGACGGAACAGAAGGCATGGTGGATATGGCCAGCTTCCTGAAAAGGGAATGCGGTGTGTTCAAGGCGTTACGCAATGTGAAAATATTCAATGCGGTGCACGTGGAGCACGGCGCAGTCACTTGGCCGGAAGAATTGGACTTGGCGCCGGACAAGATGCACGACGAACTGCAAAAAACAGATGTCTATGTGATGCAGTGAGCATTGCGAGTACGGAAAGTGCAGCGATTCGGCGGTGGTCTTTACGGTTCGATCAGGGCAGTTTGCCCGCAGTGACCATGCGGT
>JANLID010000339.1 GCA_024654105.1 Gallionella sp.
TTTACCGGTGTGGATGTAGATAAGGTCGCTGCCACACCGGTAAAACATTTTTTGCAGTTCAAGGATTTGAACCGCGAAGAGCTTGAATACTTGTTCGAGCGCACCCGCATCATCAAGCAGAAATTCAAGACCTACCAGCAGTATTGGCCACTGACCGACCGCACGCTGGTAATGATCTTCGAAAAGGCCAGCACGCGCACGCGCCTGTCGTTCGAGGCCGGCATGCACCAGCTCGGCGGCTCGGCGATCTACCTCAACACGCGCGACTCGCAATTGGGGCGCGGTGAGCCGGTGGAGGATGCCGGACAGGTGATCTCGCGCATGAGCGACATCGTGATGATCCGCACCTTCGAGCAGGACATCATCGAACGCTTTGCCGCCAACTCGCGCGTGCCGGTGATCAACGGCCTGACCAATGAATACCACCCCTGTCAGGTGCTGGCCGATATTTATACCTTCATCGAGCAGCGCGGCGGCATCTGCGGCAAGACCGTGGCGTGGATCGGCGACTCCAACAATATGTGCAACACCTGGCTGCAGGCCGCAGAAATACTCGACTTCAACGTGCATGTCTCGACTCCGCCCGGCTACGAGGTCGAACCGGAACGCGCCGGGCTGTTCGGCGAAGATCACTACGAGGAATTCGCCGACCCGATGGAAGCCGCGCGCGGTGCCGACCTGGTGACTACCGACGTATGGACCAGCATGGGCTTCGAGGCGGAGAACGAAGAGCGCATGAAGGACTTTGCCGACTGGCAGGTGGACGAGGATATGATGCGTGTCGCCGCAAAAAACGCGCTGTTCATGCACTGCCTGCCCGCGCATCGCGGCGAGGAAGTTTCCGCCGGAGTCATCGACGGCCCGCAAAGCGTGGTGTGGGACGAGGCGGAGAACAGGCTGCATGTGCAAAAAGCGCTGATGGAATATCTGCTGTTGGGGAAAATGTAGGGCGGGTTACACCCGCCATGGCGGGTGTAACCCGCCCTACGTATGATAATTGATATCGGGAATAAATCTAAATGTCTGAAATCAAAAAAGCCGTCCTTGCCTATTCCGGCGGACTCGACACCTCGGTTATCCTCAAGTGGCTGCAAGACACGTATAAATGCGAAGTGGTCACCTTCACCGCCGACATCGGTCAGGGCGAGGAACTCGAACCGGCGCGCGCCAAGGCGCTGAAAATGGGCATCAAGCCGGAAAATATTTTCATCGACGATATGCGCGAAGAATTCGTGCGCGATTTCGTGTTTCCGATGTTCCGCGCCAACACCGTGTACGAGGGCGAATATCTGCTCGGCACTTCCATCGCCCGTCCGCTGATCGCCAAGCGTCTGATCGAAATCGCCGACCTGACCGGCGCGCAAGCCATCTCGCACGGCGCGACCGGCAAGGGCAACGACCAGGTGCGCTTCGAGCTGGGCGCGTATGCGCTGAACCCGAACATCAAGGTCATCGCGCCGTGGCGCGAATGGGATCTGCTGTCGCGCGAGAAGCTGATGGCTTACGCCGAGAATGCCGGCATCCCCATCGACATGAAACACAAGCAGGGCGGTTCACCTTATTCGATGGACGCGAACCTGCTGCATATCTCCTACGAAGGTCGCCATCTGGAAGACCCCGCCGCCGAAGCCGAGGAAAGCATGTGGCGCTGGACCGTGTCGCCGGAGAAGGCGCCGGATGCCGCCGAGTATCTGGACATCGAATTCGCCAAGGGCGACATCGTGGCGCTCAACGGCGCGAAAATAACTCCCGCACAGGTGCTGAGCAAGCTGAACGAACTGGGCGGCAAGCACGGCATCGGGCGTCTCGACCTGGTGGAGAACCGCTACGTCGGCATGAAGTCGCGCGGCTGCTACGAGACCCCCGGCGGCACGATCATGCTCAAGGCGCACCGCGCCATCGAGTCGATCACGCTGGACCGCGAAGTCGCGCACCTCAAGGATGACCTGATGCCGCGCTACGCCTCGATGATTTACAACGGCTACTGGTGGAGCCCGGAACGCAAGGCGTTGCAGACCCTGATCGACCACACCCAGCAGACCGTCAACGGCTGGGTGCGCGTCAAGCTGTACAAGGGCAACGTGATCGTGGTCGGGCGCGACTCCAGGACCGATTCGCTGTTCGACCCGACCATCGCCACCTTCGAGGACGACAAGGGTGCGTACGACCAGAAGGACGCGGCGGGTTTCATCAAGCTCAACGCGCTGCGTTTGCGCATCGCCGCGAATCTGCACAAGAAAAAATAAACAGGGGATAGCAATGTCAGACAAATTCGATAACGTCAGCGTCGGCAAAAAAGCCAACGTATTTTTCGACGGCAAGTGCGTGTCGCACTCGGTGTTTTTCCCGGATGGCACCCGCAAGACCGTGGGCGTGATTCTGCCCAGCACGCTGACCTTCAATGTCAGCACGCCGGAACTGATGGAAATTACCAGCGGCACTTGCGATGTGAAGATCGCCGGCGAACCGGCATTCAAGACCTATACTGCGGGCATGTCCTTCCGTGTGGCGGAAAACAGCAGCTTTGAGATACATGCGAAGGGTGAAGTAAACTACGTTTGCAGTTTTGGCTCCGACTAACCTGAAGGTAAGTCTTCGCCGCAACAAGCCGCTACGCGGCGTGTTGTGGTCAATCGTTCAAGGAGATACTTAATGCCGTCATTCGATATCGTTTCCGAAGTGGACAAGACCGAGGTCAAGAACGCGGTCGAGCAGACCAACAAGGAAGTCGGCACCCGCTTCGACTTCAAGGGCTCGGATGCGCGCGTCGAGCAAGCCGAACTCAAGCTCACCGTGTTTGCCGACAACGACTTTCAGCTCGACCAGGTGCAGGACATCCTGAACGGCAAGCTGACCAAGCGCGGCGTGGACATCAAGTGCCTGGAGATCAGCGACAAGATCGAAAAAGTAAGCGGCAACAAGGTCAAGCGCGGCTGTGAAGTAAAAGTCGGCGTGGAGATCGAGTTGGCAAAAAAGATCGTCAGGCTGCTCAAGGACAGCAAGATGAAGGTGCAGGCCAGCATTCAGGGCGATACCGTGCGCGTCACCGGCAAGAACCGCGACGATCTGCAGTCCGCCATCGCCTTCATCAAGAAATCGATCACCGATTTTCCGTTGCAGTACCAGAACTTCCGTGACTGAAAACCTTTTGGAGGGCGGGATCATGAAACCAAACTTCATTCCCCTTTTCCTCCAATCCCTGAGCGCCGGTGCCCTGCTCTTCAGCCTGTCCCAGCCCGCACAAGCCGCGGACGCCGCCCCCACCTACCCGCAACTTGTCGTTGACGATATCAAACATGTGGTCATCGCCCCGTCGCGCTGGGAAAAACAGGAATGGCAAAATCTCGGGCTGGCTACCCTCGCCGTAGCCGGCACCGCCGCAGTTGTCGACCGCCCGTGGCGCGACGGGATGCGCCGCCATTCCGGCACCAGCACTTTCATACGCGATGTTGAACGCTTCGGCGCAGAATATTCGTTTGGCGTGCTGGGCGGCTTCTACCTGGCGGGCGCGGTATGGAACAATGACAAGGCGACAACGGTTGCGCAGGACGGCTTGGCCGCAAGCCTCATCGCCAGCGGCATCGTCACCCCCGCGCTGAAATACGCCACAGGCCGCAGCCGCCCGCGCGAAAACGCCGGTATCGCCCATTCCCGCCCATTCAGCGGCGCCGCCTCGTTTCCTTCCGGCCATACCACCCAGGCTTTCGCTGTCGCCTCGGTCATTTCGGCCCACTATGATGAGACTTGGGTAACGTATTCCTCCTACGGCGTTGCCGGACTGGTCGGCTTGGCGCGCACTTACCACGACGCCCATTTCGCTTCGGACATACTGGCTGGCGCATTGATCGGCACACTGGTCGGCCAGAGCATCGTCGCCCACAACCAACAGCGACGCTCCGGCAAGGTGGCGCTGATCCCCGACATCGCACCGGACCGGCTTGGCGTGCGCCTCACGGGCAATTTTTAAGGGTCGCCGACTGAAACGGTTACAATTGCTCACCCTACCTTCACCAAAGGGAGTAAGGTTTTTCATGCCAGGTAATTTCAGGAGGTTTCATAATGCACAAAGTTCTCGTTCTACTCGCGCAGGGCTGTGAAGAAATTGAAGCCGTGACGACCATCGACATCCTGCGTCGCGCCGGGATCGAAGTCACCAGCGCAGGCCTGGACGACCTGCCGGTATTAGGCAGCCACAGTGTGATGCTGTTGGCGGACACCACACTGGATCTCGCGCAGCATCATGACTTCGACATGATCGTGCTGCCCGGTGGCCAGCCCGGCACCGACAACCTCAAGGCCGACAAACGCGTCATCGCGCTGCTGCAACAAATGGCGCAGCAGGGGAAATATCTTGCCGCGATCTGCGCCGCGCCATCGGTGCTCGCCACCGCCGAATTGCTGGATGGACGCGAGGCCACCTGTTATCCTACCTGCCTGGATGCTTTCCCAAAAGTGAATTTGCAAACCGTCGCCATTGTGGAGGATGGCAAACTGATCACCTCGCGCGGGCCCGGTACGGCAATGGATTTTGCTCTGGCGCTGGTGGAACGGCTGGCCGGCAAAGCCAAACGGCAGCAAACCGAAGCGGGATTGGTGCGTTAATAAACTCAATCGCGCCAGACAAATATCCCGGCGGTCAAGACAGCACCAATGACATACAGCAGCCAGGTTTCCTCGATGAAATAGGGATAGACCATCAAGATCACACCGAGGGTCATGGGTTTCCAGTTGGCCGATTTCTTGCCATAGATGAAGGCCGCGAAGCCCGCTGAACCGAACAGGATGGCGGCAAACAAATTTGCGTAGCTGGGCATGGCAGTGCGGCTACTTGGCTGAAACACTCAGCTCCGCGCACAACTTACCCATCATCGCCCGCAACTCGCTTACCTCCGCTTCGAGCCTGGCGACGTTGGCCTTGAGTGCGGCAATTTCGCCCGCCGTCACATCGCCCGATGGTGTAGCGGATACCGCTCTGACAGGCGCACATTCCTCAATGACCGGTGCACCGGAGAGCGGGTGCATCCAGCGGTTTTCGCGCGCGCCCGGCTGGCGCGGCAGCTCCACCACCAGAGCGCCCGCCACGCATTCGACCAGCTCAACCAGAAAACTCTCCACCGAAGAAATATCCGCGAACTTGTGCAGCCTTTCGCAATTGAGGCGCAACTCCCCCGCCGTCTGCGGACCGCGCAACATCAGCATCGTCAGCAAGGCGGTGGACTGCGTGGGAATGTGCAGCGCCCGTTCGATGTTGTGCGCATAACGCGACGCCCTGCCCCCGCTGGTTTCCACGATCAGCGACAACCCCCGCAGACTATCCAGCGCCGCCAGCACTTCA
The DNA here is from genome assembly GCA_024654105.1 of Gallionella sp. GTDB lineage: Bacteria > Pseudomonadota > Gammaproteobacteria > Burkholderiales > Gallionellaceae > Gallionella. Next base: position 5,336 of record JANLID010000339.1, read on the forward strand.
GATTCGGCAGCCTCGATCACCGGATCACGGCCGCTCTTCTGGTTACAGCCGGAGACCAGCGAATTCAGCGTCAGCGGATAACTGTCCGGCACCGTGCGCTGTTTCTCGGCAAGCACGCCGAGGACGCGGGTTTCGAGGAGGGAGAGAACGGGGAGTGTGGTGGACATCATTTATCTTCGTGCATTAAAAATCCGTTCGCCCTGAGCTTGTCGAAGGGCATTGGGCGACTGGCTGGTGGTTCGACAAGCTCACCACGAACGGTTGAACATCATTAGGGTTAAAGGAAAATTCAAATATTCCGGCTCTTCTTGATCAGGTCATGAGCAAGCTGGATTTCCTTTGCCTGCTCGGTGGCCATCGCGATCATGTCTTCCGGCACGCCCTGCCCCATCAGTTTGTCCGGATGGTATTGGCTCATCAGCTTGCGATAAGCGCGCTTGATTTCCGCATCGGTACTATCTTTAGTCACACCCAAAGCTTTATAAGCGTCGTCCAATGCTGCGGCAGTGTTGGCCTGCCCTCCGGCGAAATGGGATTGATTCAGCACCATCTCGACCATCCGCTTGAATGCGGCCGGGCCATAGCCGAGATGAGCGGCGATATCGGTGAGCAACGCTTCTTCAGCCGGATGGAAATGCCCATCTGCCAGCGCCATCACGATGAGATACGCCAGCAACACCTCCTTCAGGTTCCTCGTCTGCCCGCAAACGCCCATGAATCTTTTCAAAGTCGGCTCGATATCGAACGCCGGGGCGGCGCCCTGCTTGAACAACGCGATGGCCTGCGACCGATGTTCTGCAGTCATGCCAAGTTGCTGCATGAACTGTTCAACATGCCCTATCTCGTCCTGCGAGACCTGCCCATCTGCCTTGGCCAGCTTGCCCATCGAGATGAACACTGTCTCGAGGAACACGGTCTGGCGAAGCGCATTTTGCAGCGGATTCATCGCACCGGCGCCAAGCGCCCTGATGCGATCGAAAAATGACCCAATGAACAGGCCGAGCAACGCCCCGAAGAATCCGAAAAAATAATAACCCGCAATGAAGCCGATGAGCTTGAACAAGGTAACTCCAGAAAGAAAAGATTACGCGAAAAACTAAAGGCGCGCATTATACCTGCGCCTTACCATTGACAGCCCCCAGCGAACTCCCCTACAGCTCGTCCCACTTGCACTTCCGCCCCACGCACATCGCGCCGCACGCACGGTACGAGGCACACCACGGAATCCCCAGAACAAGAGGATGCGGTTCGGCAACTGCAACGGAATGAAGAATTAAAATCGGCAGCTTGCGCTGCCGTGGGAATTACTTATTCGCTTGACGCAGGCCGGCTAATGGGTGGGTGACCCTTTAATCTCACTTTAATCTTCAAGGACACTAGCAGCCTGTCGGACTTAAAATTTCCGGAGCAACAAACCGTTGCACCGGCAAGCAATTGCACAAAAAATAGGCATATTTCGCTGTTTTTTACCAGA
>JANLID010000342.1 GCA_024654105.1 Gallionella sp.
CATGAAACATAACGTCCGCAATGACGCGCACGCGCGAGCGCCAGCGGCGCTTGCCAAGTGTCGCTGTCGATTGCGTTGTTGGACGAAGCCGCTACGCGGAGGAAATCAATTTGGCAAGTTGACATGAGATTATGACCTCGCCCCCTCAACCGAGGGGATTTTCCACGACATAAGACGAGGTTACTCCAAGATGAAAGCGCCTGCCAACGCACGTTTCGAACAGAACTACCAGTCGCATCTGAAACACCTGAAGCTCAAGGGCTTGCAACCGAAGACCATCGAAGCCTATTCCCGCGCCATCCGTCGGGTCGGAGATCGATTTGATAAACAGATCGACAACCTGAGCGAAGCGCAACTGACAGACTACTTCACCGAACTGGTGGCCTCGCACTCCTGGAGCACGGTCAAGCTGGACCTGTACGGGTTGCAGTTCTACTACGCCCATGTTTTGCGCAAGCCATGGGTGGCGCCGGGTCTGATCAAGCCGCCTAAGAGCCAGCGCTTGCCGGACATCGTCACGGTCGCAGAGGCACAGCGGATATTTGCCGCCACCCGCGTGCTCAGTTACCGGGTGTTTTTCTTCACGCTCTACAGCCTGGGGCTGCGCCTGGGCGAAGGGCTGCGCCTTCAGGTGGGAGATGTCGATGGCGTACGCCAGCGGGTGCACATCCGCGATTCCAAGGGCAACCGCGATCGTTTTGTGCCCCTCGCGCAAACCAGCCTTCAGGTGCTGCGCCGTTTCTGGCTCATTCATCGCAACCCCGTGTTGCTCTTTCCCGACCGCCACCGCGGTTTGCAAGCGGCAGCCAGCACCACCACGGCGTTGAACGCCGAGGGCGTGCAACGCGCGCTGGCGCGTGTCATCGGCCACTGCGGTCTAAAAAAAAGATCACCCCGCACTGCTTGCGCCACAGCTATGCCACTCACCTGATTGAGGCCGGCGTCGATCTGATCGAGGTACAGAAGTTCCTCGGCCATCACTCCATTCTCACCACCGCGCGCTATACCCATCTGACTGACCAGACCAAGCATCACGCCATCGACCGCATCAACGGCTTGATGGATAGCTTCACCATCGCCTGGGGGAAGATCAAATGATCCGCCTGGCGACAGTCATCGGAACCTTCGAGGCGGACTTCCTGGCGCAATACCGGGACCGGGTTCGGCCTGAGCACTATCGGGCACTCGGGGCGATGAAACATTGCCGCACCCAAGCCAGCCTCAAGATGCAGGCCCAATGCACCGAATGCGCGCATCAAAAGCTGGTGCCGCATTCCTGTGGCCATCGCCATTGCCCGCACTGTCAGCATCACGAGAGTCAGCAATGGCTGGAACGTCAACTGAAGAAGCAGGTGCCTGCTGAGTACTTTCTGCTCACCTTCACCCTGCCCGCCGAATTCAGGGCGCTGACCTGGGCGCACCAAAGCGTCGTCTACGAACTGCTGATGCGCTGTTGTTGGGAGACGGTGCGTACCTTCAGCCAGAACGACCAGCAGCTTCAGGGCACGCCCGGCGCCATCGCGGTGTTGCATACGAACACGCGCCAGTTGGAGTTTCATCCTCACGTTCATCTCGTCATGCCGGCGGCAGCGGTGGACGGCAAGCGCCGGCAATGGCGAACCAAACGCAGCAAGGCCAAGGGCAACTATCTGTTCAACCACAAGGCGCTGGCCAAGGTCTTCCGGGCGAAGCTGCTCGCGGCCCTCGCCGCCGCCGGATTGACGCTTCCCGGCCGCTACCCCGAGAAGTGGGTGGTGGATTGCAAATCCGTCGGCAGCGGCGAGAAGGCGCTGATCTACCTCGGGCGCTATCTTTATCGGGGCGTCATCGCCGAGAAGGATATCGTTGCTTGCGATAACGCTCAGGTGAGCTTTCGCTATCGAAACGCCAAGACCGGGAAGATGGAACGTCGGACCGTGTCCGGTGCGCATTTTCTGTGGCTGGTGTTGCAGCATGTGCTGCCCAAAGGGTTCCGGCGTGCGCGCAACTTTGGCTTTCTGCATCCGAACTGCAAGCGCCTGATCGCCTTGCTGCACCTGCTGCTTAAGTTCGTTCCGCCCGCAGCGGGCTGGTTTAAGCAACGCGCACCGATCCTGTGCTCCTGTTGCGGGGCGGTGATGCTGATCGTGAAGACCAAGATGCCACCGGTGTTTCCCGGGCCAGCGCCGCTTCCCATTACCACCCAGGGTGCGGCGACCGTGTAGTCACAACATCGCTCAGCGCAATCGGGAGTTCAGCGCCCTCAAGCTGAGCTTTGCGCTCGTCCCGGGAAAGGGGTTATCAGCCGATTTTCCGTACGAAGCGGGCGATCGCAGCTCGCTACTCGGTCTTTCAGCCGCCTTCTTGCCGACCTTTCCACGCTAAATCATTGCGTCGGGAATCTTCTCAAAGATATATTTTCTAGGAGACACGTCCCGCTCTCCGAGAACGGGCTCGTCCAACAAACGGTTCAGATCGCGGCTCGCTTCGCGCGCGCGATCTAACCTTAGTCGTTGGCCGACCCCGCCTGCGCCTGCATGCACTAGACAGGTATGCTCG
>JANLID010000351.1 GCA_024654105.1 Gallionella sp.
TGAGCACGGACTCCGTCAGCTCCAGGTCGAGATAACGCGCCTCGATCTCCGCTTCCTTCAGCGCTTGCTTGACGACATCAATCAGGTTTTTTTCACGCAGCTGTTGGCTCGACAGGTTGACCGCCACCTGCAGGTCCGGGAAACCTGTGTCGTGCCAGGTCTTGATCTGGGCACAGGCAGTCTTCAGCACCCACTCGCCGATGGGGATGATCAGGCCGTTTTCCTCGGCCAGCGGGATGAAATCCAGCGGCGGAACCAATCCGAACTTGGGATGTTGCCAGCGCAACAGCGCTTCCACGCCTTGAATCCAGCCGGTTTTCAAGTCCACGAGCGGCTGGTAATGCAAGATGAATTCCTGCCGCTCGATCGCTTGTCGCAGTCCTGTTTCCATCTCCAGCCGATGCGCTGCCCGGACGTTAAGCTCCGGGGTATAGAACTGGAACTGATTGCGGCCCAGCTCCTTGGCGCGATACATGGCGATATCGGCGTCTTTGAGCAGACTCGCGGCGTCCTTCTCGTCCAGCGGATAGAGGGTAATGCCGACGCTGGGACTGATAAACAGGTCGCGACCCCCAATGCGAAAGGGGGCTATGAACTGCCCCATGATTTTCTGCACCACACGGGTCACATCGTCCACGTGTGCCAGGTTAGCCAGGATAATGGTGAACTCATCTCCCCCCAGGCGCGACACGGTGTCGCCGGGACGCAGGCAAATCGCCAGGCGTTCGGCCACGGCTTTCAGCAGCGCATCTCCGATATGATGTCCGAGCGTGTCATTGATGGTCTTGAAGCGGTCGAGATCGAGGAACATCACCGCCACCAGGCGTTCGAGCTGGTCGGCTTCGCGCATGGCTTGGTTCAGGCGATCCTCGAGCAGGACGCGATTCGGCAGGTCGGTCAGGGGATCGTGGTGCGCGAGATGATGCAAACGCTCTTCCGATTGCCGGCGTTCGGTGATGTCCTGAACGATCGCGACGAATACCGGCGGTGATTCGGTTTGGGACAGCTGTAGCCGGACCTCCACGGGGTACAGATGGCCGTCTTTGCGCTTGTGCGCGGTTTCAAAGACCAATGCCCGTGTTTCACCGTGCCGCAGCGGTGCGATGAGGGACTCGAAACTCTGTTTGGTGAATTTGGGCTTCAAGTCGAGGGGCGTCAGTGTTTTGAGCTCCTCCGCGGTGTAACCCAGGTTCCGTTGTCCGCCATCGTTGACTTGCACGAAGTGCAGCGTGTCAGCATCAAAGACATAAATTTCGTTGGTGGACTCGTCGAGGATGCGTCCCAGGCGCGCGAGCATGTCCTCCGCCTTTCTGCGTTCGGTCAGGTCGACGAAGACTTCGAGGATCAGCTTGCCGTTATGGTCATCAAACATCACGGCGCTTCGCAGCAAGGGGATCGACTGCTTCTGCGCCGTGATACCGGTAATTTCATGGAGTTCGATCTTTGACTGTCCATCCTGCAATGGGCAACCCTGATCTGACTGGGAGCACTGCATAAATGTTTCGCAGCTTTGTCCCATAAGCTCGCGTTCGCTCACACCGAAGAGACGCTCGCCCGACCGGTTGATTTGCAGCACCTGCCGGTTCTCGTTCAGCAGGACCATCGCAATCGGTGCCTCCTTGAACAGTATCCGGATCAGGCGGTTGTCGCTGATCTTCTCGCTGCTCAGCGCGCGTACGCGCTCAGTCAGCGTCTGCAAGGATTCCTGCATGCGCGCCAGATGGCGATTATCGAACGCCACCGACTCCTCGCCGACCAGGATCGTCACGCCCGTCACTTCGCCGGCATTGTTTTTTGCGATCGGTCGCACCCGTAGGCTGAGGTCGACCTTGATTTTTGGGCCGTAGAAAATTGCCTGCTTGGTCAGGCTTTCTTTCCCGCTGGCCAGCACAGTACGGATGGCCTGTTGAATCGGTGGGCAGTCGAGCAGTGTGGAGTAAACACCAAAGTGTTCGACAGAGTCGCGGACCGAGCCGTTGAACCGTGCAAAGGCTTCGTTTTGGAACACGAGTTTTCCTTGCCTGTCGACGATGGCGATTATTGCGTCTACGAGGTTCAGGACGTCGCTCTTGCGAATCAACTCCTCCAGGCTCTGGTCTCTTTGTATGGAGTTCATGCGGGAAGCCGTCGTGGGTATATCTGGCGGAGTCTAGAAGGTGAGGACCTTGTCGGCTTCTGCGACCAATCCATACAGCTCCTGCATGGAGCCCATGTCGCAGTGGAGCTCCTGCTGCAGGAACGGCATTTCTTCCTTGCGGTTTTCACAGCACACTCCGCAGCCGATGATTTTGCCTCCATTGTTCCGGAACAATTCAACCTGCTCCAGGATGTCGTACTTGAGCGTGCTGACTGTCATTGCCTCCACCCCCTTGCCGAGCAGGAAGACACTGACTTGGTTCTCGTAGATCAACGACGTAGTTGCAAAGCGAAACGCGTTCCAGACTGTTTCGGGGTCGTTCGAATAAACAATCACGGTAACCTTCATGCGAGCTTCCTTTGCGGACTGGATGGATAGCCCCGGGAACCGTGTCTCCGACGCGTGCGTTCAAGAGGTTCATTTGTCTGCTGACTGTATTTCATAACCGTCTTTACCCTATGTCTGGTATGCCTGTGACTCCTCTTAATATATTAGTGCAAGGCCTTGCTGCACTTGCGATATCCCGAAGCAACCCTTCGGCCTGTATCGCTCAAACAGGGTCGGCTGGGCAAAATGTCTGGGTTTGCTGCCTTGGGTGGGCCAATGGGTTGACTAAGGAACTAAATTGCAAGAATCGTGCTAATTCTGCTGAAAACGCGGGCACTACAACGATTATCCCTAGGGTAACCATCTGAAAATACGGTTTCTCGGGCAGTTCCCGAGGCCAAGGCCTGAATGCCTGGGACCTGCTTCGGTGTGCGCAGGTCGTTCAGCGCGGGCAATTGGAACCGAATCAACGAGACGCGGATTTTCAGTCCGCTGCTCTACCAACTGAGCTACCCGGCCGTGAGGAAAGGAGCCAGGTTAATAATGTAGAGAAGCACAGGGGGATTGTATAAATTGGCTGAAGCAAGAAACGGTGCAGGGATATGTCAGTTGTGGAGCCAAGGAAATGCTCATGACGAAACAGGCTGGGCCGAGCAAAATACGCTGGTGACCCAACAATCAATGCCGGGTTGAAGATAAGTGGCTTTCGCGACAGGGGTTATTTGCTGGACGGCGGCACATAACCGGCCGGCATCTGCGAGCCTTCGCCGAAGAAATATTTTTCCATCTCGCCTTCGATCATCTTGCGCGCCTTGGGGTCCATGGGGTTGATGCGGTACTCGTTCATCAGCATGGTCTGGTGGCCGAGCCACATTTTCCACGCCTCTTTCGAGACGTTCTCCCAGATGCGCTTGCCGAGCTCACCGGGGTAGGTCGGGTAATCCAGTCCTTCGGCCTCTTTGCCGAGTTTGACGCACTTCACCATACGAGCCATCAGTTCGACTCCTCTGTAAGCATTATGTCAGCCATCTGTTCAAGCAGACGTTTTACCGGTGCGCTGAATCCGCGCTGATCCGGCCGGCGCACGTTATACCAGACTGTTTCGGCATTCTCCATCGCCTGATCCGTTCCCCCCAATACCTGCGCGGGTATCGGCGTGATGTCGAGATGAAAGTGGCTGAAGGAATGACGTAGCGTCGGCCACGGTGCATCGGTCTGGATATCAAGGCCGAGTTGCTGGCGGCACCAGTGGCGCGCATTGCCGTTGGTGCATTCGGGAAATCCCCACAGGCCGCCCCACAGGCCCGCCGGCGGGCGCCGTTGCAGCAAGATGCGTCCGCGTCGGTCGCGGATCATGAGCATGCGGGTCGCCTTGACCGGGGTTTTTCGTGAGGCAGCGCGCACCGGATAATCCTGCGGTGTGCCGAGCCGCCAGGCATGGCAGGTAGTTCGCAGCGGACAGGCCGTGCATCGGGGTTTGGTGCGGGTGCACACGGTCGCGCCCAGATCCATGATCGCCTGCGTGTAGTCGGCCACGCGTTTTCGTGGCGTGTGTTTTTCGGCCAGTTGCCACAGGCTATCTTCCGTCTCGCGTTTGTTGAGCGGCGTATCGACGGCGTGATAGCGCGCCAGCACGCGCTTGACGTTGCCGTCGAGTATCGGATGACGGTTTCCAAAGGCCAGCGCCAGAATCGCGCCGGCGGTGGAACGGCCGATGCCGGGTAAATCCGTCACCGCCTCGAAGCGGCGCGGGAATACACTGGCATGCTCCTGCACAATGCGCTGCGCCGCTTTGTGCAGATTGCGCGCACGGGCGTAATAGCCGAGGCCGGTCCAGAGATGCAGCACCTCGTCCAGGTCGGCACGGGCGAGAGCCTTAATGCCAGGAAACCGCGCGATGAAACGACTGAAATAAGGTATGACGGTGGTCACCTGCGTCTGCTGCAGCATGATTTCCGAGATCCAGATGCGGTAGGGGTCACGTTTGCGTTTCCACGGCAGGGTCTTGCGCCCGTGGCGGTCGTACCACGTGAGTACCCGCCGGCTGAGGGAAGGGCTACTCATGACCGGCCAGCGCCTCCACCTGGATCGCGGTAGCCTTGATTTCTTTCTGCAGGAAAGATTTCATCAGCCAGG
>JANLID010000374.1 GCA_024654105.1 Gallionella sp.
CATCGCATAAGCGCCGCCCAGCAATTCCTCGAATTTATCCATGCCGACGTACAGCGCAATCGGCAGACCGATGGCCGACCATAAGGAATAGCGCCCGCCGACCCAGCCCCAGAATTCGAAGACATTGTCCGGATTGATGCCGAATTCTCCGGTGGCTTTGAGGTTGGTGGAAACGGCGGCGAAGTGTTTTGCTACCGCCTGCTCATCGCCCAGTTTCTCGACCAGCCAGGCGCGCGCCGAGCGCGCATTGGTCAGGGTTTCCTGGGTGGTAAAGGTTTTTGAGCTGACGATGAACAGCGTGGTTTCGGCATCCAGCTTCTTGAGCGTTTCGGCGAGGTGCGTCCCGTCTACGTTGGACACGAAATGCGCGCGCAGTTTCGGGCTGGCGTAAGGCTTGAGCGCCTCGCACGCCATCAGCGGGCCGAGATCGGAGCCGCCGATGCCGATGTTGACGATGTCAGTGATCTGCTTGCCGGTGTGGCCGCGATGCTCGCCGCTGCGCACTGCTTCGGAAAAACGCCGCATCAGGCCCAGTACGCGCCGCACGTCGTGCATGACATCCTTGCCGTCCAGCAATACCGGGCGCCCGGAACGGCTGCGCAGCGCGGTATGCAATGCGGCGCGGCGCTCGGTTGAGTTGATCTTCTCGCCGCCGAACATGCGTTTGATCCATGCGGGAAGTTCGGCCTGCTTGGCAAGTGCAATCAGCAGCCTGACCGTTTCATCATTGATGCGGTTTTTGGAGTAGTCGAACAACAGGCCGTCGAATTGCAGCGAAAATTTATCGAAACGTGCCGGGTCGTCCTGAAACATCTGGCGCATGTGGATGGGTTCGATGGCCGTGTAATGTTTGCCAAGTGCTTGCCATGCGGGGGATTGAGTAAGTTTTGACATGGTGGTTAGTTCAGAAAAAATATCCAAAAAAACAGTTGATCCACGAAAAACACGAAAAGCACGAAATATTCAGAGAGACACCAAGCTGTAGATAGTAACCCAAACTATGAATGACTTAACCACTGCAACGTATTGCTTTGTTCGTGTCTTTCGTGTTTTTCGTGGATCAGTCGCCGTTTATAGGATTATGCCTCCGGCACGAGAATGACGCCGGCCAGCGGCGGCAGCGTGATTTCGGCAGAGCAGGGCAGACCCATCCAGGGAATGGCCTCCGCCTGGATCAGCCCGGCATTGCCGAGGTTGCTGCCCGAATAATATTCCGAATCGCTGTTCAACACTTCACGGTAGCTGGTTTGTATCGGCAGGCCAATACGGTAGCGATTGCGCGGCACCGGCGTGAGGTTCAGGGCGATGATGGCAAGGGAGCCGTCGCGCGCGCGCCGCTGGTAGGACAGCACGGATTTTTCCGCGTCGTTGCAGTCTATCCAATCAAAGCCCTCGTGCTGGAAGTCCAGATCATGCAGCGCAGGCAGCTTGCGATAGAGCCGGTTGAGGTCATGCGCCAGGTTCTGCATGCCGCGATGCGGTTCCTCGCCCAGTTGCCACCATTCCAGCTCCCATTTCGATTGCCACTCGCGTCCCTGGGCGATTTCGTTGCCCATGAAGTTGAGCTTCTTGCCCGGGCTGGTTATCTGGTAGGTCAGCAGCAAACGCAGGCTGGCGAATTTCTGCCAGGCATCGCCGGGCATCTTGGACAGCAGCGAACCCTTGCCATGCACCACTTCATCGTGCGAGAACGGCAGCACGAAGTTTTCGGTGTAGGCGTAGAGTTGCCCGAAGGTGAGCTGGTTATGGTGATAGCGGCGATGCACCGGTTCGTGGTGGAAATAGCTCAGCGTGTCGTTCATCCAGCCCATGTTCCACTTGATCGAGAAACCCAAACCGCCCAGATAAACAGGGCGCGACACGCCGGGCCAGGCGGTGGATTCTTCGGCAAAGGTCAAGGCACCGGGAAATTCTTCATGCACCATGATGTTCATCTCGCGCAGGAAATCCACAGCTTCGAGGTTCTCGCGACCGCCGTATTTATTGGGGATCCACTCGCCTTGCTTGCGCGAATAGTCCAGGTACAGCATCGAGGCGACCGCATCCACGCGCAGGCCGTCGAAATGGAATTCGGCCAGCCAGAAATGCGCGCTGGACATCAGAAAGCTCCGCACTTCGTTACGGCCATAATTGAAAATATATGTACCCCATTCCTCATGGAAGCCGAGGCGGGGATCTTCGTGTTCGTACAGCGCCGTACCGTCGAAACGCGACAGCGACCAGTCGTCCTTGGGGAAATGCGCCGGCACCCAGTCGAGGATCACGCCGATGCCGGCCTGGTGGCAGCAATCGACGAAATGGCGCAACTCGTCCGGCGAGCCGAAGCGGCTGGTCGGCGCGAAATAGCCGGTCGTCTGGTAACCCCAGGATTCGTCCAGCGGGTGTTCGGAAACCGGCAGCAGTTCGATATGCGTGTAGCCCATGCCCTTGACGTAGGGCACGAGGTCGGCGGCCAACTCGCGCCAGGTGTAGAAGCGCCCGTCGGGGTGGCGCTTCCATGAACCGGCATGCACCTCATAGATGTTGATCGCGCCGTGCAGCCAGTCCCATTGCGCGCGTTGCGCCATCCATTCGCCATCCTGCCAGCGATGCTGGTGGGGTAGGGCGGCGAGGGCGGCCGTGCCGGGGCGATGTTCGTAGCCTTGCGCGTAGGGATCGGTCTTGGTCAGGAGATGCCCGGTGTCGCG
>JANLID010000378.1 GCA_024654105.1 Gallionella sp.
CAAAAAAGGGGAATTGCCAACGGAAAAGAAAATCATCAACCTCAAGGCAGCGCAGCAGGAATTTTTGCGCACCGAGCGCATAAAACTCAAAGAACTGAAATCCAGCATCGAAAAAATGGTTGAAAGCAACATCAAGTTGCAGAAATTCAAGAACCAGATTCTGCTCGACATTACCAGCGAAGGGTTGCGCATCCAGATCGTCGATGAGCAGAATCGCCCGATGTTCCAAAGCGGTCGCGCTCAACTTGAGCCCCATACCATAGAAATCCTGCATGAGATCGGCAAGTCGCTAAATGATATGCCCAATAAAATAAGCCTGTCCGGACATACCGATGCAGCAGCCTATAACGGCGGTAGCAAGGGGTACAGCAATTGGGAGCTGTCCGCCGACCGGGCCAATGCTTCGCGCCGCGAATTGATCGCAGGTGGCATGGCGGAGGATAAAATCGTTCGCGTGGTGGGTTTGTCGTCTGCCGTGCTGTTCAACAGGGATGAACCGTTAAGCCCGGTCAATCGCCGCATCAGTCTTATCGTGATGAACAAAAAGGCTGAGGAGGCGGCACAGCATGACGGCGGCGTAGTAAAACTGGAAACAGAAATGGGAGACGAAGAACTCGATAACACCATCAATAATGTAAATGCGATGCCCGTCGCTCCCACCGTGCCGGCGGCTCATTAACAGGACCAGCAACAAGACGCGTGACAGCCCTATTCCCTGAACACAGCGGGAATAACCGAAAAATCAGAGGTAATCAAACAAGGAAAGACCGGCGACTTTTGCAAAAGTCTGTTGTGCCGCCTGCAAACTCATCTGCTGCTGGGTCAGATCGCTTATTGCCTTGTTGTAGTCAACGTCCTGCAATTCCGACAGGTTCTGCTTGAATTGCAAGCCCAAATCTTCGCCTGCCGATTGCAGCGCATCAATTTCATTAAGGCGCAAGCCAAGCGATGACCTGACAGTCAAAATATTATTAAGCGCATTGTCCAGTTGATTGAGGCCGTTATTCAGGCTGTTCGTCAGATTGGCTCCAACCGTTGGCGTATCCAATGCGCTGATCAAATCGGAAATAGTCTTGAACACGCTTTCATTGGCGCTCGGTGTAACGGTAAATGTATCCGTGACGGCTGGCATTCCTTGTATATCCAACTGCATACCATCAAAGCCGATCGTCTGCCCGCTAACATAGACACCTGTCACAGGGGCTGCCAGCGCAACAGGCGCTCCCGTAACCGTATAATTCATCACGCCAGCTACAAGACCAAAGGAAATGGAATATGAATTACCCGCCACCAGCGCGGCAGGGTTCGTGACGGATCCTTGGCTAATTACACCAGTACCAGCATTGGTCGCGGCGGCCTGCGCCACGAATGTGCCATTACCGTTCTTCACGCGCATGAACACATCCGAGCCAGAATCTCCGGAAGCGATTTGCCGCGTAGCGCTGACCTGCATATTTTGCTGCCCGTCATCCCCGAAATAGCCCACTCCGGCAGCGGTATTCACGAAAGGCTGCGTCTTGGACTGAAATCCGGCAAACAAATAATTCCCCGCCCCATCCGTGCTGTTCGCCAAGCCGGTCAATTCCTGCAATCTGCCGCTTAAATCGGCCGCAATGGTTTGCCGGTCATTGTTGTTGAATGTGCCATTACCTGCGCCCACCACTGCGGTCCGCACATCCTGCAATAAAGAAGTTACGCTCTGCAGATTACTTTCCGCAAGAGAAAGCTTGTGGCGCGCCGCAGTACGGTTGACGGCATATTGCGTATTCATCGTATCAGACTGGCCAATCTCCAACGCGCGGGCTGCCGCCACCGGATCATCCGAAGCGGCAAGAATACGACGCCCGCTTGCGATTTGCTGCTGGGTTTGCAGCAACCGCGTTTGCTGTTGCCCCAGCAATGTGACATTACTATCGAAAAGAGTATTGGAACTGATACGCATCACACACCTGCTTTCCTATTTAATGGCTAATATGGCATCAAACATGGTTTGAGCAATTTGCATCGCCTTGGCTGCCGCTTGATACGCTTTTTGGTAGCGTATCAAATTTGCCGCTTCCTCATCCAGATTTACGCCCGATACTTCCTGTTGCGCCGCAACCGTCTGCGCCACCATGTTAGTTTGAGCTAAACTCGTCACGGCCAACTCATTGGTCTTGTTGCCGATCTCGCCAACCAACTGGCTATATATCCCTTGCAAACTCACAGTTCCGTTTGCCATCAGGTTTTGCGTCTGCAAATCCGCCATCAATAAAGCATTACGGTTGTCGCCAGTCGCGTTGGTGTTGGATGCGATGTTGAAAACATCGCCCGCAACCGGGGTTCCAGTGATTTGTGTTGTCCAGCCATTAAAGGTCAGGGTCGCGCCCACATTCGGGTCATACAATGTGCCTGGTGCTGCCACCAGCACCGTTGCCGAAGTATTGTCGGTGACGGTGAAATGGTTCGCATCAATGAAGGCCACCGTTACATTATTTTTGAGATTGGCATTAGGCGGAGGGGGCGCATTAACCGTTCCGCTGCTGATTTTCGCAGTGCCGGTATTGGTCAATGCGGCGGTCGCGCGCATTGGCGCTGCGATTGCAATTTTGGCAGGGTCGTTGGTAGCGAGCGCAATATCACGCGCGCCATATGCCGTGGGTCGTATCAAGAAGCTATCGCCTGCGGTGACGGGAGCCGGTGCGGCAATGGTCATGCCATCCACAGTCTGCGGTGTAGTTAAATCCAAATTTGTCGTTGTATTATCCGACAGGCGCAACAAGGTATAGCCTGCGGCGCCATCGAACCTTAACTGATAATCGCTGGCCGTCAATCCTGCCACGTCTGCGATCGTAACGGATGGAACTCCCGATGCCGAATGATTGTTCGCGTTCTTGTCGACACGCGGAGCAGCCGCATTGAAAAGATTGCCTCCCGGCACGCCGTTCAAATCCTGCCCCAATTGATTTTGCTGATTGATGCTGACAGCCATTCCCAACGCTACCCGGCCAAGCGCATTACGTGCCGGTTCCAGAGTTTGGTCACGAAAAGCAAGATAGGCGCCCATCTTGCCGCCTTGCAAGCTGCTTTGCTGCAAGGTAGTGATTTTGCCATTGTTCACATAGGCAATATCTACTTTGCTCGGGTCGTTTGCCGATTGAACCACCTGCAGCCGCATCGCCCGCTCATCCACCACCAATGCCTGACCGTTGCCGGCAAACACGCTTGTCGTCCCATCCGATTGCTGCAACACGGTTGTTTTAATTTCCTGGTTTAACTTGCTAATCAACTGATTGCGCTGGTCAATCAGGTCGTTCGGCTGCTGCCCCTGCCCCTGCCCACTGGCAGTGGCCCGCTTGATATTGCCGTTCAGAACCGAAATTTGCTGGGCATAGCTGTTGACAAGATTGACGCTATTGGCGATTTGCCCGGTGAGCCCATTGGCTATATCCGTCAGGCGTTGATCGATAGCCTGGAATCTGTTCACGGCAAACTGTGCATTACCCAGCAGGGTTTGGCGCGCAGGCATCGATTCCGGATTGTTGGCGACCCCGTTCAGCGCCTCAAAAAAGCTCTGCATCGCCGGTGATGCACCGGCGGCAGGATCGGCGATCAGGTTGTCAATCTGCTTTATTGCAGAATGGTAAGCAGTCAAATAACTGGCCTGATTCTGCTCCAGCGAAACCTGGGTATTGAGAAATTCATCGTAGATGCGTATGACACCCGCGACATCGACCCCCTGCCCGACGAACCCGCCGCCGGTCTGCTGCCCGGCGCGCGAGCCGAGCAGAACTTGCTGCCGCGTATATCCGGGAGTGCTGGCATTGGCAATATTGTGCTCAGCAGTCGCCAAACCTATCTGGGCTGCATTCATGCCGCTTAATGCCGAGGTAAACAGGTCTGCCACAATATCCCCTTCATTTGCCCATACGGGCTTATTTGTATTATCGGCACATTTGAAAAATTCTTTAGCCCGTCAAATCAATTTTGCCCATGACGCTCACCAATTTGTCAGCATATTTCGGGTCTGTCGCATACCCCGCCTTTTGCATGGCCTGCGCCATTCCAGCTGGATTGCCGCCCTGCTGTAACACGTCGGCGTAGCGCGGATTATTGCCGATCAATCCGGCATAATCCCGGAATGCCTCGGCATAAGAAGAATAGGCGCGGAATTTCTCAACCTGTTTGTATGCCACACCGTTTTTGTACTCTGTAGTCGTCACCTCCGCCACTTTGCCTTTCCATCCGGCATTGGCCTTGATGCCGAACAGGTTGAAACTGTTGCTGCCATTCGCCATTTGGATTTCGCGTTTGCCCCAACCGCTCTCCAGCGCAGCCTGCCCCAGCATCAATTGTGGCGGTACACCACTATCCTGGCTGGCCTGGCTGGCGAACGGCAGCATACGATTTACAAAATCCTGTTGGACGGTTCCGTTATAGGCAGAGGGCATAGCGGCAGAGGACTGAGGGTCAAGGACTGAGGACTGAGGAACTATTTTGCCACTTTCCACTTGTCCACCCATACTGCGGCTCAGTTGCTTGACCATGATATCGGCCAAACCGACTCCGCGACTGGCCATACTCTGCGCCAGCTGCTGATCCAGCATACCGGTGAACATCCGGGTTTGCTCGCTATCGAATATGCCGTCCTGCGGCGTCGCTTCGCGCATGCTTTTCAACATCATGTTCAGAAACACCGATTCAAACTGCTGCGCCGCCGCTTTGAGCGCCTGATCCGGCGACTGCCTGGCCTGCACGCGCAACTGCTCAAGGCTCTGCGTATCGAGAGCCAGTTTTCCTGCATTTGCGGAAACATTGAGCTGATTAATCATTTAGATAATCTCCAGCTCCGCACGCAACGCACCGGATGATTTCATCGCCTGCAGAATCGCCAGCAAGTCCTGCGGGGTCGCGCCGATCGAGTTGAGCGCCTTGACCACCTCGCTCAGCGATACCCCTTTTTGAAGTTGCACCAGGCCACCCTTGTCCATCTTAACGTCTATGGTGACCTTGTCGGTTTGTACGGTCTGCCCCTGAGAAAATGCGCCAGGCTGACTTACCGAGCTATCGCTGCTGATCATCACAGTCAGGTTGCCATGCGCTACCGCACAAGTATCCAGCGTAACTGTCTGATTCATGACCACTGAACCGGTGCGCGCATTGATGATGACCTTGGCGATGCCTTGTGCCGGATTGACTTCCAGATTCTCGATTTTGGAAATGAAAGCCACGCGCTCATTGCCTGCCGGTGCACGCACCTGTATCACCCGGCCATCCAGCGCGGAGGCAATACCCGGTGCGACTTGCCCATTGACGGCTTCGACAATGCGCGTTGCCGTAGTGAAATCGTTGGCATTCAATTCCAGATGAATAAATTCGCCCTGCCCCAGCAGCGTTGGCACAGCCCGTTCCACCGTCGCACCGGCTGGCACACGCCCGACGCTCAAGTGATTCACCTGCACCGAAGCTCCGCCTGAGGACGCGCCCACCCCGCCGACCAGCACATTACCTTGCGCCATCGCATATACCTGCCCATCCGCGCCCTTCAACGGCGTCATCAGCAACGTTCCGCCGCGCAGACTCTTGGCATTGCCGATCGAGGATGCGGTCACATCGATGGTTTGACCCGGCTTGGAAAATGGCGGCAGCGTGGCAGTCACCATCACCGCCGCGACATTCTTGAGTTGCAAACTGGTGCCTTGCGGCAAATTTACCCCCATTTGCGACAACATGCTGATGATGCTCTGCACGGTAAATGGTGTCTGTGTGGTTTGATCGCCGCTGCCGTCCAGTCCGACCACGATGCCATAGCCGAGCAACTGGTTGTCGCGCACTCCCTGAATACTCGCCATGTCCTTGATGCGATCAGCCGCTGCAGTGAACGGTAGCAGCATCACGAACAGCATTAGTAGAATTCGTTTCATAGTCTTGCTCCTCAAATAGGATCGTTGGGCAAAGACCGGAGGGATGCCCAACCTATGTTGACCTGCCTTTTAGAACGGCAACACCGACAGGAAGAAACGCCCCAGGAACCCGAGTGTCTTGGTATCGTTTATCACCTCACTCATCGCACCTGCCCTCTTGTATTCGATGTGCGCGTCGGCAACCTGGGTAGATTGCACAGCATTCAGATTGGTGATTGTAGTCGGGTTGACTACACCCGAGAAACGGATGAACTCATCGCTCTGATTCAACGCCACCTGTTTTTCTCCGCTGACCAGCAAATTCCCATTTGCCAATACGTCGGTTACCGTCACAGTGATCGTTCCGGTCAAATCCTCGCTGGTTGCGCCGGCGCTTGCATTTGCCGATTTGTTGCTTGTTGTGCCGACAACGGAACCGCTCAACGAAAAAAGGTTGGTGAGCATGTTGGCAAGCGTCCCGGGCATTCTGACTTTACTCGGTATATTCGTAGTTACAGTTGGAATATTGGCATTGACACTATTTGAATAGCTGGAACTGCCACTGTCTTTCCGGTTGCCAGTGGTCTTTTCCACGATATTGATAGTCAAAATATCGCCAACATTGCGCGCGCGTATATCCTCAAACAACGGTCGTTCACTGATGCCCGCATGAAAGATTGCGCCATCTGCCGGAGCAACCACTTTTTTTTCAACAGGCTTGGCTGTCATCGGCTGATGCACACTGGTTGGCGGATTGCTGACGCAACCGACCAAACCCATCAGCAGCCCAGCAAACCAGAATTTAGCCACCCGCAGCATAATCCGCTCCATTACATTTGCGACAATTTTTGCAGCATCTGGTCAGACGTCGTGATCGCTTTGGAATTGATCTCATAAGCACGTTGCGTCTGAATCATGTTTACCAATTCTTCCACCACATTGACGTTGGAAGTTTCAACGTAACTCTGATTCAGCAACCCCGCGCCATTGGTGCCCGGCACATTGGTGCTCGGCGTACCGCTTGATGCGGTTTCCTGATAAAGATTCTCGCCCTGGCTCATCAAGCCGGATGAATTGATGAAAGTTGCCAATTGCAAGCTGCCAACTTGAAC
>JANLID010000382.1 GCA_024654105.1 Gallionella sp.
ACAGCAGTCAGTAATTATGGCGACATCGCATCGTTCCCATGCTCTGCGGTACGGGACGCGGAGCGTCCCCTGATGCGTTCCCACGGAGACCGTGGGAACGAGAAGAGCATAAGTGTCGCCCATATTCCTGACTTATGAGTAAGGGCGACCTCTTTTGACCATAAGATGGCGCGGTTACGTTGAATTACCACTTCACGTTGACGTGATATTGATGGATTAAGCGATCCGGCGTTAACAAGGTCAACCCGTGAGTGACCGCCTGGCAAATCAGCATGCGATCAAACGGATCATTGTGCAGAGGTGGCAGTCGCGCCAAGGTACTTGCCGCGCCCTCTTCCAAAGGAAGGGACAGAATGTTGTGGCGTAATCGTTCGGCAGGCACGTAAATATGTGGTGCGACGACGAGAGGAAGCTTGCCAAGTCCATATTTGAGGCTGATTTCCCACGCCGATACGGCGCTGAGGTAGACCGTGTTCTCCGGATCAATAAAAAGGTTCCTCGCGACCGGGGACAGTTCCGGGGAATCCCTGATTACCCACAGGAATGTGCAGGTATCGAGCAGGATATTCTGCGCCATGCCTTACCTGTCTTCTCCGCCAAACGCCGCCAGAATTTCCTTGGGCAACTCATCGAAGAAGCTTTCCGGCAGCGGCTCTCCGCGATCCTGTGCCAAGCCAATTGGCCTGGGACTGGTGGAAGCTTTGGATGGCAATAAGCGGATTTCCGCAACAGGAACATTGCGGCGACACAGCACGACGGTTTCTCCCGTTTCCACAGCGTGCAGATATTTAGAAAGGTGTGCTTTAGCCTCGTTGATATTGAGCGAGATCATAACCTGTCCTTGAATGTAGTTTCATACATGGTCATGCTATCACGGTAACTTGCAGCTTATCAATGGAAAATCGAAATCGCGTGCGTTTCGCGTGACAAGTTTTTAGCCCATGAGTCCAGCATGTAGTTCATTGCGGGCCAGTCCCGTTCCTCGAACGCTGCTTGCGGTGCATGCCCGAAGTCGCCCTTGAATTTGCCGATGCAGTTTTTCAGGTGTTGCCAGCGCGCTGTTTTTTTCGGGATCAGCAGGACGGTGTCGCCCTGCTTGCGGATGAAGATTTCATCATCCTGAAAGCGGAACTCCTTGGGTAACCGCACGGCTTGGCTGTTACCCTGCTTGAATACTTTGGCTGTTTTCATGATTTTGTCCCGTTTATGTTCCTACGTATAAGCATATACGCATTGACGTGACAAAATCCAGCATGAAGCATTGCAAGAGGGTGCGATTCAAGCTGATGTGGATTCATCTCAAAGCCCTGTTTGCCTGGGACGCCCGCGCTCCCTATGGGTATTCGTTATTCCGCCACCACCACCCGGTTCTTGCCGGTATGTTTGGCTTGATACATCGCTTTGTCGGCGCGCCCGATGACATCTTCCGGGGGTTCTTGCGGCGCGCGTTGCGCTACGCCGGCGCTGAAGGTGACCAGGATGCGCTCGTTTTCATGCAGGAAGAATTTCTTGGTCAGTTCGCGCTGCAGGCGTTCGATGGTGGCGGTGGCCTCTTCAAGGCCGATACCCGGCAGCACGATAATGAATTCCTCTCCGCCATAGCGCGCGACCAGATCGCTGGGGCGCAGGGCATCCTTGATGACGTTGCTCAGGTGGATGAGTGCCTGATCGCCGGCATGATGACCGAGAGTGTCGTTTAGACGTTTGAAGTTGTCGATGTCGAGCAGCGCAACGCATAGCGGCGACTGGCTGCGATCCGCGCGCGTCGCTTCGCGTCCAAACGCTTCATCCAGGCCGCGCCGGTTGAGCGCGCCGGTGAGTTGGTCTTCATGCACCAGTTCGCTGACTTGCGCAAGTTCCTGCTCAAGTTGTTTTATTTTGGTCTCTGACTCCTGTACTTGTTTGCGGGTGTTGAGCAATTCTTCATGCGAGCGCAACGCGCTGGCCTGGATGATGCGCGTGTCCTGCATGATGTCGTCCAGCAGGTGGCTTAATTCGGTGAGGTTGTTGGATTTGCTGATTTTTTTGCTATAGCCTTCGATTTTTTGATGGTAGTCGCCAGTGCTTTCGGTAATTTCGCCAAGCCGGTCAATAAAGGTGGTCATCAGACTCTTGAGCGTGATTTTGGCGTCGGTCAGGTTTTGCTTGAGCATGCCTTGTTTGATGATGGCATCACGCAGGCTGCGTTCGGCATCGGCGATGGCGCGAGTATCGATCGGGTTGGCGATGATTTCTTGCAGGATGACGATTTGCCCGTGCAGCCATTCTTCGTCTTCGACCATTTCGCCGATGTTTTCCACCAGCAGGCGCAACAGACGCACCAAGCCCTCATGAATCTTGGCCTTGTCACCCCCGCGCAATTCGACTTTTATCCAGAATTGGCGCAGTTGTTTGGCCAGCGCAGTGACTTGCTCATATGTGTTGATACCGCGTACTTGCCTGGCAAGAGTTTGCACTTCCTCTGTCGATTCCGGCTGGGCGCTGAGTATGCTTTCCAGTGTTTGTGCCAGCAATTCTGCCAGTTTGCCAAGCATTTCCATGTTGCCGCCGGGTGGGCGGGCGGAAGAGGTTGCAGTCATGGCAATGGCGGGGGTGACCTCGGTATGGCCTGTGGCAGGCACAACGGGCGGTGCGGAACCAATCTCGATGGTATCGGCTGTAGCTGTGGATTTCGACCATGAGCGCACCAGTCCATTCAGTTTCTCAAACAATGTTTCCGGGTTCGCCGCAAACCGCGCCAACACGGTTTCCACCCCTTCTTTTTTGCGGGTAATAGTCAGGCCTTTATGGGTGGTTTCCAGTTGGCGCAACAGATCACGTATCAGATCAGACCATGATTGAA
>JANLID010000419.1 GCA_024654105.1 Gallionella sp.
CGAGACTCTAAAAAACATGAAATTTACCCACACTCTTTCACGAAGATCCAATGATAAACATTCTGGCTGGATGCCGACGAGGCAGACGGCGCATCCGATGGGATATCTTTCCTGCCCGGATATGCACGAGCACGAGTAATGCTGTAGATGCTCCCAGTACCTGATGGAACAGACTGAAGGCATCGCGCCAGTCTTCGTGGGGCGGATAGTACAGCGTCAGTCCGCTGAGGGCGAGGAGCAGCAGTGCGCCGGTCAGGGCGAGGCCACTGGCGCGGTTGCGCCGAGCGCGCCAGTTGCCCATCTGGTGCAGCGTGAACAGGCTACCGATCACCCACAACAACATGTATGCCGACACGCCATGCAACACCAGTAGTCGGTGACGCCAGCCACGCAGGGGGTGGAAAAAATCCTGGGGGTCTAATCCCCATCCCAAGCCGATCCAGAACAAACCACTCAGGATGGCGGTCCAGCAGACCACCTGCACCAACCAGCTTGCGCGCGTGCCGAGCCGCACCCCCCAACTGCTCATGGTTTGGAAGCCTCGTCAACGATATGCCGGTGGAGCAGCAGCGCGAGCCGCGCCAGGCGGCTCAGTGCGCGCACCGACAGTGTGGCGCCGGAGATGCCGTCAATGTGACGATCCAGCCCCTGCATGGAGGTGAGGCGGGCACCAGCAAACTGGGCGGTGAACGCGGGGGTTTTCACTTCCCAGCCACGGCTTTCCCGATAGACCAATACCCGCACCCGCTCCACCGCATCATTGTCCACGGCGATGCCTACGGTGATGGGCATTTCCTTGCCGATTTCCTCCAGCACCCAAGCCGTGCGCTGTCCGGAGCGCCAGTAGCGCAGACGGGCTGCGGGATAGTCATGTTCCAGAATGCTGCGCACGACCGGGCGTAACTCGCCCGTGAGCCAGAGCGTATCTGCCGCAGGCGGCTGGAGGTAGACTTCCTGCAAGAATCGGGAAATCTCCGCCTCCTGATCGGCGCCCCATGCCGGGGATATCCAGACCTGGAAAACGAAGACAAGCAGCAGCAACGGGCGGCGCAGAACCATATCAGAACTGGTAGCCGACGCCGAGGTTGAAGCCATCGTACTCATCCTTGCCGGCGGGTGATTGCTGATTCTGGAAATCCAGCTTCACCACCACGTCGGGATGCGGCCAGTAGTTCACGCCTACATCCATTTGGCGATACTGGCTGTCTGTGGCATCGCCGGCCTGGTTGTCCCAGCGGCTGTGGCGGGCAAACACGCCCCACTGTTCGGAGAATTTCCAGGCGGGCTCCATATACCAGCCGTTTTGCTTGTCGGCACCCACGGCTTTGGGGCCGCTACCGTCGAGATTCCACCCGGCATACAGTGCCCGCAAACCGAACGGTCCTTTGTTCACAACGGCATGGGCTTCATATAGCCTGGCTGCACCTGCCGTCGCATCGGCACTCTGGGTAACGTCGGATTGGTACTGTACCGTTCCCGCCAGTTCTATGCCTGGGATTCCGGCCCATTTCATGCGTGCGGTGTAGGCCGGATCCTTGGCTGGGGCATTGGCAACGTGCTGGCGTCCGTCGCGCACCGCGTAATTTTTGCCCACCGTCGTTTTCAGACCGCTGGTGATGGCGCCATCCATGGCGAAACCATTGCCCATACGCGCACTCAGGCTGACACCGCCTTCCCGCCAGGTCGTCGGGATGATATTGGTCTCCACCGGGTTGCGCTCCACGCCGTAGAACGTAGGCGGCTCATGAGTCTCGCTGATGATGCCCACCGGCATCAGCAACAGGCCGGCCTTGGCGGACAGACTGTCGTTCAGGGTGAAATCCAGATAGGCCTGCTCCAGCCCCACCAGCCCCGTGCTGGCAGTTCCGCTCTGGGTGTCCTTGGCCAATGCATGCTCGACCTCCAGCTCCGAGAAGAAACGCACGCGGTCGTTGAACTCATGCCCCATGAACAGCACGAAACGATGGAAGTCCACCTCATCCTTGTTGGCTCCCCCGGTTTTTTTATTTTTCAGCTTATTCAGATGCAGTTCGCCATAACCGCCGAACGAAGTCTTTTCCGCCCAGGCTACCTTGGACGAACCGCCTATGCTGACGATTTTTTCAATTTGCGCGCCGGTAGCCGCTACCTTCTGCTCTGCCTGTTTCAGTTGGCCCTTCAGGATTCGATTTTCACGTTCAAGGCTGTCCATGCGCGACTCCATCACCTTAAAGCGTTCCTCCATACTCATGTCCGCCCACGCTGGAGCGGTGAAACAGGCCGGCAGGAATACTACGACGGCGGTGCGGATCATGCTATTCAATCGATGCGACATTTGTGCCTCCTCTTCAGTAATTAATTCGGCGTGCAATGTATTTCGCTTGGCTTGCCGCAGGCTGAATTAGGCCAACTCCACGGACGTTAATGAGAATGATTCTCATTCTATTTGATAACGATTCTCATGTGCAAGCGATTTTTGTGTGGTCGATACAGAGCGGTTTCTGTATTGACCACAAGCAACAATGCTGGGACACTGCGCACTGATCGGCATAGCAAAAACAGTCCCGCTCCTGTCGCCCCCGCATTCAGTTCATAATTACCTGAGCAGTCCCTATGGAAAACCAAGACTTGCGTAACACTGGCCTCAAGGTCACCGTCCCGCGCCTCAAGATGCTTGAGTGCCTGGGAAAAGCTCAAGACCGGCACCTGACCGCCGAGGCTATCTACCGGCAACTACTTGAGGCTGGTGAGGAGATTGGGCTGGCCACCGTCTATCGCGCCCTCACCCAGTTTGAGGCAGCCGGGCTCGTCACCCGGCATCACTTCGAGGGCGGCCAAGCGGTCTTTGAATTGGAGCGTGGCCCGCACCATGACCACATCGTTTGCATCCATTGCGGGCGGGTCGAGGAGTTTTATGACGAAGCTATTGAAAAGCGGCAGCGTGCAATTGCCAAGAAACTCGGCTTTATCCTGCGCGATCACACCCTGACCATGTATGGCGAGTGCAGCAGGCCAAACTGCCAAGGTCAGAACGACGAAAGCTGACAACCATGTCTTTTTTTGGGGGTGTCCTGAATTTTGTGTAAACGAAATTTTTCTACTGCTGCGGCGTTCTATCTTCAAACTGTATAGCAAACTGATTTAGTGTCGCTTTCCAATCTCGTATCGGCGCTGCCAGGCTTAAAACGAAAGAAACAGAAAAATGTCAGGACACCTGACGTTGCCGCACTGCTTCAAACAAACATATCGCCGTTGCTGCTGAGGCATTCAGCGACTCGACTTTGCCGGGCATTGGTATGGCGATTGTTTGCGTGGCAAGATTCAGCAGATCGGCAGACAGCCCTGCCCCTTCATTGCCAATCGAGAACGCGACATTGCCGCGCAAGTCACAGCCATACAGATTGTGCGTGGCCTGTAAAGTGGCTGCCAACAACATGCCCGGGAATGCGTTGGCCACACCCGGCAAATCCTGCCGCTCATGAATATTCAGCACAAAATGCCCGCCCATTGCGGCGCGCAGCACTTTTGGCGACCACACATCAGCGCAACCTCTGGACAAAAACACCGCATCGCACCCCGCTGCTGCTGCTGAACGCAACATCGAACCGAGATTGCCGGGATCCTGAATATCTTCAAGCAATAATGCGAAGCGGCTATCTGAAACCGCGGCGGATGGCTGTGGCAGGTCGATCAGCGCGAGAATACCAGTCGGCGTTTTCAGTTCGCTCAATGCGGCAAACAACCTGTCGTCCAGTTGCGTCACCGGCAGGCCAACTGCGCGTTCAAGCAGCGATTCCACCTCCGCATCGTCCAATGCCGCGCTGTTCACCAGGATGTGCAATGGCCGGAAACCGCTATCCAGGTACGCCGCCAGCAAATGTGCGCCATCCAGTAAAGTCCGATTTTCCTTGCCTCGCTGTCGCGCCGAACCTGCCAGTTTGGCGATCTCCCTGAAGAAAGGGTTGTCGCGCGATTGGATAAATTTCATGCCCTGGTATTCCCCGAGTCCGGAGCGCAGTAAATCACGTCCTTACGACACATCCCGGCTTTTCCGCGCTGCGGGT
This sequence comes from Gallionella sp., assembly GCA_024654105.1. Taxonomy (GTDB): domain Bacteria; phylum Pseudomonadota; class Gammaproteobacteria; order Burkholderiales; family Gallionellaceae; genus Gallionella. The sequence goes on from JANLID010000419.1 coordinate 4,044, forward strand.
TGCCACTATCCGGAAGAATTGATTACAGCGCGGTCTCGTCGGTTTCGCCGGTGCGAATACGGATTACCTGCTCCACCGTCGAGATAAAAATTTTGCCGTCGCCGATCTTCCCGGTATGCGCAGCCTTGATAATCGCTTCGACGGCCGTATCAAGCAGATTGGCCGACACTACCACTTCCACTTTTATTTTGGGCAGGAAATCCACCACATATTCAGCACCGCGATACAGTTCTGTATGTCCTTTCTGCCGTCCGAAACCCTTTACTTCGGTAACCGTCAAACCGCTCACGCCCAGCTCGGAAAGCGCTTCACGCACTTCGTCCAGTTTGAATGGTTTGATAATCGCTTCGATCTTTTTCATGGCGCACCCCTCAGTATATTGATTGCTTTATTGGTTTTGCATAGCCAATCGACCAAGCCGGCAAAAGATGCCCGTCAAACCGCTGACTATCCTTGCTTCTGTTTGTATGTTTTGCCCATTGTACCTTCGGAAAGCCTTGCATAACGGTCAATTCCTGCCGGACAGCGCAGCAATAATCTTTTCATGCTTGTTTTTTCTGGCGAGGTCAAGTGCGGTCGTTCCATCACCGTATTTTGCCCCGGAATTCACACCCTTACTAAGCAGCAGCGTTACTTCCGCGAAATGGCCATTTGCCGCAGCTTTGTGCAAAGGTGTCCAGCCGTCATTGGATGCGGCATTCACGTCCGCGCCCTTTTCAATAAGCATCATGCTCACCGACAAGTGGCCGCGTGTAGCCGCCTGCAGCAAGGCCGACCAGCCATGATTGCTGCGCGCGTTGACATCAGCCTGCTTGTCCAGCAGCAACTTCACCACCTTCGTAAAACCATTGAATGCTGCCCAGTGCAAAGGGGTGTAACCGGCAGTATCTTTGTGATGAATATCCGCGCCACTTTTGATCAGCAGAGCAGCCATTTCCTCGTTTCCATTAAAAGCGGAAATCATCAGGGGCGTCCATTGCCGATCATCACAGGTATCAACGTTCATCCCGGAATCCAAGAACAAGATAACCGTTCCGCTCTTGCCGGATTCGCAGGCTTTAAGGAGCCCCTGCGGAGAATAGGGCACACCCTGCCGCTCGATTTCCTGCTGGATCGTATCGGGAACATGACTCCAGGGATTAACCTCTTCACGATTGCGTTGGCGTGTATGCACCGAGCTCAAATACATGATGTCGGATGCCACTTTCTGGGGGAATCCCTGACGATCCGGGCGGCTGCTGACCATCAATTCAAGGAAGTAGGTATCGATATCGGTGGAATCCCACAATTCCACGATCCTGTCCAGGACGCGCGGATACTGCTGCTCCAGGGCATGCGGGTAATTCTGCTCGCGATTATCGAGAATATTGAGTAATTTTGGATTCATGATTTGCGAAATGTGTTCAGGGGCACCTGCCCGAATAGCAGCTAACGACCCAAAAGTAATGCAACATAACAAATTTATGGGCAGGCGCAAACCCATTACTGCAAAAAGACGGCGCGTTTCAGCCCAGATCGCGGTAGACCACTGACAGAATTTCCAGTTCCTGGACACCGGACGGCGTGTGCAATGTTGCCACTTCGCCTTCGCGCAACTTGAGCAGCGCCCGCGCCAATGGCGATACCCAGCTAACCAGGCCGCTCCCGGCATCCGCCTCATCCACCCCGACAATACTGTAGATGCTCTCGCAGCCGCTGCCGTCGCAAACCGTTACCGTCGCGCCGAAGAATATCTGCTCACATCGCCCGCGTCGTGACGGATCGACCACCTCTGCCTGCTCCAGGCGCTTGCGCAGGAAACGCACACGGCGATCAATCTCGCGCAGGCGCTTTTTGCCGTAGATATAGTCGCCATTTTCCGAGCGGTCGCCATTGGAAGCCGCCCACGCAACCATCTTAACCATAGCCGGGCGTTCAACTTTCCAAAGCTGATCCAGTTCTTCTTTCAGCTTGCAATAACCGCTGGGCGTGATGTAATTTTTGACACCCACCGGCAATTGAAGCGACGGTTCCAGTTCGCCGTCGGTGTCGTCTTCGCGTGTAAAGGCTTTGCTCATGCGGGGATTTTACAGCATGGCAGCGCCAGGCCCGGGATTGTGATTGCTCGATTTAAAAAACCGTTACGGCATGGCATCTGCCGGGAAATTTCTGTGACGCGTTAAAAATCTTCTCAAAAAAGAGCCGTTCCGATATTATCCCCGCCCGGCGAACGGCCTTGTCACGGGGTTACCATGAAATTTCAATCCAAATCTCTCCGCGAGGTCTCCATGAATGTCCCGAGCTACTTCGGATTTGAAAGCTGAACAGAATCATGTTTTCCTTGCTCAATGCCTTTGGCGAAAAACCGGATCATCCCATGTCCGACGTGAAGGAGGCCATGAAGCTGCTGGCCGATTTGCCGAAGGACAACGCCTTCAAGGCGCTGGAAGAAATCACCTTCTGGCTGACCTCAATTAAGGATGCGCAAGGTTTCCGCTCCGAGGTGCGTGCCGACATCGTCATGCTGCTGGATGAAACCGGACAACCGCTGGATGCGGAGCTGCTGCGCCTGTACCTGAATGAACCACATTTGCAGGACTTTCATGGATTGCGTTTGTGGCAAGCGATACACAGTTTTGCGCGCGCTCTGACTGAAGCCTATTCAGCATGCATCAACCAGTATCAGCAAGCGGAGAAAAAATCCTGGGAACTCAAGGAAAACCTGCCGCTTGTCTGCGTCAGGCTATTGCGTGCCACAGCCGAGCAAATGAAGCTGGAATTGATGCGATATGTGGAGATTGAGCAGCCGGCCTGGGATCAGATGTACAGTTGCTACAATTTCGCCGAAGCCAATCAGATCGCCGATGCGATGGTTTTCCCTTACCCGAAGCATGCCATCCATACCAGTCCGCAAAGAGAGCTGGTGCGGGCACTGGTGCTTTACATGTCTTCCCCAGGCACATTGGCGCCGGATCAGATTGAGGTAAGTTACCGCATTGCCGGTCGTTTGGTCAGCTTCTTCGATTTTAAGGCAGCGCCTGATCCTGATTGTACTTATGTTATCGATTTATCCAGACCCGGTGCGCCCGCGAATGTGGGTGGCAATCTCCTGGGAACGCCAACCATGCGTTTTTTTGGCACAGTCAAGGCCGTTCCCGCCGTAGAAAAAATCATCCACCAGAATGAGCATGATTTTGCCGAACCGGAGCGGCGCTTCGGCAACGAGTTCACTCCGGCAGGCAAACTCACCGTGCTAAAACATCTGCTGACGTACTGGGGCAGAAATCCGCCGCACCGTCATCAGGAGCGCAAAGGTATCAGCGCCGCCATCGATGTGACCCACGGCTTCAAAGCCATCAGCCAACTGGTTACGCGCGTCGACATAGACAGCATGGTTAATCTTTCCGAGAAAGATATGACTGTATTGAAAAACATATCCGGAATTGGGCTGACTGCCGATGACGACGTCGAATACGTCACTGAAGAATGGCCTGTTCTGGATATAAGCGTTGACGGGATTGGCTGCACAATCCCGAAGGCGGCTGGCCACTGGGTAAAAATCGGTGATCTGTGCGGCCTCAAGGCCAAAAACAGCCAGTTATGGTGGGTTGGCATGATTCGCCGGCTAAAAACCGACCCCCAGGATATCGTGCATGCGGGGGTCGAAGTTCTTGCCAAAAAACCCTTGTCGGTATGGTTACGCACCCTCGGTAAAGGCGCCGAAAAGGTATCCAACTGGGAAAGCAGTTCCGGCTCTTTCGAATACGATTATTTTCCGGCCATCCTGTTACCAGGTGCTTATAATTCTTATGTAAACGCCACGATGCTAATCGAGTCGGGCAGCTTTGTGCTGGACAGCATCTACCAGGTGATGATGGGAGAAAAGAGCCGGGAAATAAAACTTACCGGCCTGCTGGCGGAGGGTGAGGACTATGAACAGGTAAGTTTCGAGTGGCTTAATCCCGAGCAAGGTTGAGTGCCAGTTTTGTCATTTCGTCATAATGCGGAACCAGGTCAAGGACCGCTACCTTTGCAGCCCCTGTCACTGAATGAGCAGGTGTTATCCTGAATATGGCCTTTGTAATGGTCTTCAAATGCACGGCAAATGTCCGGCTTGAAAAGCCACCGATTATCGGGTGTGGTAAAACGCTTCGCCTCTACCGGAAATTCCTGCTTCTGGTAAACCTCGATAATCTGCACCTCGTCTGGTTTTATATCATTCCGGTGCAAATATTCCACCAAGCCGCAAATCGTATCCGAGAAATAGGAATTGTATTCCTCACTTCCTTCAAGGATGCGAATCCTGGCTTCATAGGTATAGGGTAAGCTCTTGTCGTATTTTGATTTCGGGCCAAGTATTTTTTCAAATAAACCCATGACTACTCTCCTTGAAAACAACGGTCAGGTTCAATGATGTCACTCCGGGAAGCAAATGTATTTCGGCAGCACAGAAATGGTCAATCGCCGATTCAAATTTTTTTGTTCCGTGGATGTTCCGGCGGTACGAGCAGCCAGACAACCAGCACCAGTATTCCAAATGTGGTGTAGGCAACCGTAAAAATCCAAGGATCAAAATCATAGAACAGAATCTCATGCAGCCAGTGCTGGATAAAAGAGCTCGAGTAGGTCTCGCCGCCCGCTGCTTCTCTTGATCGACTCTCCCATACGGTCAGCGGGCACACCATGCCAAGCCATGACTCTGCTATCACGAAACCGATTGCCGCAAGGTGTGCCAACCTGAACCGCAAATTTCTGACCCAGCACCAATGCCGATACTTTCCAAGCAGCACTGCCGCCAGCCCCAGAACTACAAACGCCACAAAAATTGCGTGGGTGACAAGAATGAGATCGGCCAAGAACAGGTGCATGATCGTTCAATCTTTCAAATGAGCCAGAAAATGCGGTGTAGCCAAACCTGACCTCCCCTCGGTTTTTCGTCTTCCAAGAGGCGTGGCTCATGCTACCAGTTTTTCCTGAGCAAGAAACGTGGCACACACAGGAAACAGCGCGAACGCTCTGCACTGCCGGGCATGATGATCCATCAGGACGGCAACACGCCAGCGCAAATCGGCGAGACAATGCCAATATGAAAACGATCACCAGGAAAAGTTGATACGTGATGACCACACCCTTGCACCAGGAACGTCTGGACAGCGTGGTGCGCGAACTGCTCGACAGCGGCGCGAGCCGCGTCATCGATCTAGGCTGCGGTCACGGTGAGTTATTACTGGCGTTGCGCGCGCATGGGCAATTCGAGCATCTGCTCGGCATCGACATTGACCAGCGCGCCCTGGCAAGCGCACGGTTGACTCTGGGCTTTGACCTGTTCACACCCGGTGAGCGGCTGGCGGTGCGCTACGGCTCCTTCGAGGAAGCATATCCGCATCTGGGCGGCTTTGACGCCGCCGTGATGCTGGAAACGATCGAGCACATCGAACCCGGCCGCCTGCCAAGAGTGGAGCGTGCGGTGTTCGGCATGATGCGGCCTCGCACCGTACTGATAACTACACCTAACCGGGAATACAACATCCTGCATGGCATGCCCCCGGGGCAGCGTCGCCATCCCGGCCACCGCTTCGAATGGACTCGGACGCAGTTCCAGCTCTGGTGTGCGGGCGTTGCCGAGCGCAATGGCTACACGGTTTGCTTTGCCGACATCGGGCCGGTGGATGCCTTGCGTGGCAGTTCCACCCAGATGGCGCGATTTACGGCAAACAGCGAGCAAGGACTGTAAAAACGCCCATTGGAGCAGCGGTTTTTTTGCTACTCAATTCGTAACCTTCAACCATTACTGTTCAAAACAGTCATCACGCGAAATTCTTCGCCGCGAAATCCCAGTTCACCAGATTATTCAGGAAAGTCTCGACATACCTGGGGCGCAAATTACGATAATCAATATAGTAAGCGTGCTCCCACACATCCACGCACAGCAGCGCACGGTCGCCGGTGGTGAGCGGCGTACCGGCAGCGCCCATGTTGACGATGTCCAGGCTGCCGTCGGCCTTCTTTACCAGCCAGGTCCAGCCGGAACCGAAATTGCCCACGGCGGAAGTCTGGAACGCTTTTTTGAAGTCATCAAAGCTGCCCCACTTCCTGTTGATTGCCTCCGCCAGCGCGCCGCTGGGTGCGCCGCCGCCGTTCGGTTTCATGCAGTTCCAGAAGAAGCTGTGGTTCCACACCTGTGCGGCATTGTTGTAAAGGCCGCCGGCAGGAGCCTTCCTGACGATGGCTTCCAGCGCAAGGTTCTCGTATTCGGTGCCCTTGATCAGGTTGTTGAGGTTGGTGACATAGGCCTGATGGTGCTTGCCATAGTGGTATTCGAATGTCTCATTCGACATGTGCGGTTGCAGCGCGTCCATCGCGTAGGGTAATGCGGGCAGGGTATGTTCCATTTTCGGTCTCCTTCTAGAAAGTAAACTTCGGTTGGTAAATAATTATCAAAAAAATCGCCTCTCTTGTAGGTGCGAATTCATTTGCATATGGCATATTGTTCGTGCGAATGAATTCGCACCTACAGAACCGCCAACTGTTTTTTTCCAGGTTTATGGCTCCAGTATTCTGCAAAGTGTAACATGACGCCATGACTGTCCTGCCCGGCTTCCTGTGCGATGAAATGCTCGGCCGGCTGTGCCGCTACCTGCGCGCCGCCGGATACGACGCGCTTTTGGCCAACGGCGGCCGCAGCGATGCCGAACTGCTGCGGCAGTGCCGCGAGGAAGGGCGCTACTTCCTGACGCAGGACCATCTGGCACAGGAGCACAAGGCGGCGCGCGGCGTGGCGCTGCTGCTGCCGCAGGGTGATCTCGACCGGCTCGCCGCCGCGCTCGGCGCGCACTTCAGGCTCGACTGGCTCAGCCACGCCTTTACCCGCTGCCTGGAGGACAACACGCCGCTGGTTGCGGCAGACGCCGCGGCGCTGGCGCGCGCCCCGGCCGATGCGCTCAGGCCGGATGAGCCGCTGTGCCATTGCCCGGCGTGCGGGCGGGTTTACTGGCGCGGCTCGCACTACAAGCGCATGCGCGCAAAACTCGAAGCATGGCAGTCGGCTAAAAGAGAGGCATCTGCCCCGCCCGTGACGGCGGTCTGAAACTATCGATATCGAGCGGCATATGCTCGCGGTTCAGACCGAGCCGTTCGCGCTTCGCACTCTCGAAGCGCCCCTCGATCTGCAATGTGGCGTCACGGCCTTTGCTACTTCGTGTTTCACGGCGAGAATCCTGTAATCAAAATCAGTACCGCCGGGCTACCCACGGCAAAGTTGCTTTGCGGAAATCTCTCTACACCTCGCTCAACGCCCCGTCCGCAAACACCAACGCACAGCGCACCGTCTTGCCCGCATACACGGCCTGCATCGCGCAGCGGTATTCCTGCATCTGTGCGCGGTAACGCGCGGCATCTTCGCTGTCGCCCAGTTTGTAGTCCAGCACCCATACTTCGTCGTCGAATTCCACCAGCCGGTCGATGCGCTTCAGTTCGCCGCGCGAATTAACGTAAGGCATTTCGTTGCAGGCGACACGGTATTGCCGCGCATCAAAGAAGCGCGCGAGGTGCGGCGAGGCGAGCAGGTGTTGGGCTTGCTGCCAGAGTGATCCCATTTCTGCGGAGGGAATGGCGAGGCGGTGTTGGAGCTCATGCTCATTCGTCGCACCACCCTCCGCGAGCTGTTGCAGCAACGTGTGCAGCCAGATGCCGCGCTGCTGTTGTGCCGTGTTGCGCGCGATGTGTTTTCCGGTGGGTATGATGGGTGGCAAGGCTGCTTCCTTTTCATCGCCCTGCCTCTCTTTTTTTGAGGAAGGTACAGCCTTGTGCGGCTGGTTCGGCTGCTCACTCACCACTGCCGCGATGCGGTCGTACCACGATGGCGCTTTCTTCTTTTCTTCCTTGTCTTCGCCCTTGCTGTTACCGCTGACGATGAGCGCTTGCTGCGCGCGGGTCATGGCGACGTAGAGCAGATTCATCTCTTCGCGTGCCTGTTGCGCGGCATCCTGTTCAAACAGCGGTGCGCGTTGCTTGCCGCGCGAGGCCTGGTCGGCATACAGGGAGAAGTGCAGCGGTTGCGGCTCGTGCGTCGGCCAATCAAGCAGCACATCGTTGCCTTCCTTGTTCTTCTTTTCCGCGTTCGCATCCAGCAGCCAGACGATGGGCGCTTCCAGCCCTTTCGCTTCGTGCACGGTATAGATGCGCACCGCGTCGCCCGCCGTGCCGAGCTTGCCTTCGTCCGGCGCGTCGTCTGTGCTGTCGCGCAATTCGCGCAGCTCTTGCAGGAAGCGCGGCAGGCTGGGGTAACGCCCGGCATCCACGGAGAGCGCGATCTCCATGAACGCGTGCAGGTTGGCGGCGACCTTGGCGCGCATCTCGGGCGGCAGAACGGCGCTGTAACGCGCCAGCACGTCGCCCTCGAAATAGATACGGTCGAGCAGGTCATGTACCGGGAGCTTGTCGGCGAGCGCGAGCCAGCGTTGCAACAGTTCGGCTGCGCGTTGCAATGCGGGCGATGGTGTCTCCAGATTCTGCAAGCGAGACCACCAGCTACTACCCCCACCCCAGCCCTCCCCCCGCGAGGGGGAGGGAGTGGTTTGTGTGAGCCGCACCAAATCCGCATCGCTGCACGCGAAGACCGGCGTGCGCAGCACTTGTGCCAGCGCGAGATCGGCGAAGGGGGTGATGAGGAACATCAGCAGCGCCTGCACGTCTTCCGCTTCCAGCGTGTCGAGCAGGCCACCGCGCCGCGAGCTGATGAACGGAATGTGGCGCGCGCGCAAGGCTGCCTCGTACACCGCGAGATGGGTGCGGCTGCGCACCAGCACCATGATGTCGCCATAGCAGGCACGGCGATGTTTGCCTTTCTCGTTTACTGACCAGTCGCTGACGATAATTTGCAGCAGGTCGGCAAACTGCACGGCTTCCTTGTGGCGCGCGCCCTCCTCGGCTTCATCTCTCGGCGTGGTGAGTGGATCGCGCAAGACCAGCGGTGCATCCTCTGCCGTTTCTTTCTTGTTTTGCTCGGCCGTTGCCAACGGCAGCACCGCCACATGGCCAGGCAAGTCGGTATGCTCGGCGGTGTGTGGCGCGAAATCCACGAAGCCTTCCGGATGGCCGACGAATACGGCATTCACCGCATCCAGCACGGCAGGCGCGTTGCGCCGGGTGTGGTTGTTGTGCAGCTCGTGCGCCGCGAAATGTTCTTTCAGGTATTCGCGCGCCACGCCAAACAGCCGCGCATCGGCACGGCGGAAGCGGTAGATGGATTGCTTGGGGTCGCCGACGACGAACACCGTGGGCTGCGACTCCACCGCCACCGCCGCATCGAACCACGCGCGCAATATCTGCCATTGCAGCGGGTTGGTGTCCTGGAACTCGTCCAGCAATACATGACGGTAGCGGCTGTCGAGTTTGTACTGCATGGTCTCGGCGTGTTCGCTGCTTTGCAGCAAACGGCACAGTTGCCATTCCAGATCGGAGAAATCCATCTGCTGTTTTTGCGCCTTGAGCGCCTGATAGCGTTCGAGCAGCGCCACGCCGCAATGCAGCACGGCTTCGTTGAGACGATACGCCTGCTGCTCGGCGAGCGTGTCGCGCACTTCTTGCAGACTGCCGAACAATACATCACGCGTAACCAGGAAAGATTCTGCGTCCTGTTTTTTGGTTGGCTTGAAACTGCGCGGTTCGTCCGCCTGGGTGAACAGCAATGGCTGCACTGTGATAAAGCACGTCCCTGGCTCCGCATCCGTCCACGCACGCTCCAGTTCGCTCGCCTTGTTCATCTGTGTGTCTGTGCCGTTGCCCGCCAGTTGATGCACAAAAGCAAAAAACACCTCTTCACTATCGCCGCACATGCCCCAGTCGGCGACCGGGTCGAACTCCATGTCCACGGCGAGGTCGGCGCGCAGATTATCCAGCGCGAACGACAAGATATCCTGCTGCCCTTGGGTATAAGCCCACCACTCGGCGCGCTTGGCAAGGAAATTGAACAACAGCTTGCGCGTGTTGAACAGACCGCATTCGCCGAACAGCCATTGCATGTGCTGCGCTTCAACTCCATCCGGCTGCTTGCGCATCTGCTCCAGCAATTCTTCCCACGCTTCTTCCTGCTCGCTGCCCGCGCGCTCCAGCAGCGCCATGCCCTGCATCACGCCGGCGTTCAGCGGCGCGCGCCGCATGACTTGCATGAACCAGCCGTGGAAGGTGTTGATGGTAATGCCGGGTTGCGCCAGCAGCACGTTGCCGTACAGGCTGCGGGCGCGTTGCAGTTGCGCGTCGCTTAGATTATCGACTCCGCGCTCGGCGAAGAACTGGCGCACCGCAGCGTCATCGTCCAGCGCCAGATCGCGCAGCCACAACTGCAAACGCGCCTGCATCTCCTGCGCCGCCTTGCGCGTGAAGGTGATGGCGAGGATCTGCGAAGGCTGCGCGCCGTCCAGCAACAGACGCACGATGCGCGACACCAGCAGCCAGGTCTTGCCGCTGCCGGCGCAGGCTTCGACGACGATGCTGCGCCTGGGGTCGAGGGCGATGTAGTTGGTCATGCCCACTCCCCCTTGCGGCACACGCCGCGCATCTCGCAATGCATGCACACGGCGTCGATGCCGTTCGCGGGCAGACCTGTGCCGCCGCGTATGTCTCTCATCACTTGCACCAGACGTTCGGCATTGAGTTGCGCCAGCAGCGGGACATCTTGTTTGGGTTCCACCAATTTCACTTTGCCATTTTCGATACTGACAAATGCGGCATCCGCCGCTTCATGCGCGTAGGCGTAACACGCCAGTTGCACGTCCTCGCCCGGCTCGCGCAGCTTGTTGCGCAGCACCTGGTCGCTCTGAGTCTTGTAATCAAGCACACGTTTTTCTTCCTCTCTCACATCCAGTCTGTCGATGCGTCCGCGCAGACGCACTCCTTCCAGCTCCCAATCGAACGCGCTCTCCGACTCGGCATAACGCCAGCCTTGCGCCTCGTTGGCCAATTGCCATTCGAGATACGCAGGCAACGATTTGAACCAGCGCGCCAGCCAGGCACGCGCGGCGAAATCCTGCTGCAGCAAATCGGTGAACACCTCCTCGCTGATCCGGCGCAAGGTTGCTTCCAGTTCACCGGCAGGATGTCCGCTCACTTGCGGATGACGTTCATGGAAGCGGCGCAGAATGTCGTGCACGCGCTCGCCGTAGTCGCGCTTTTCGATGACCTCCTGCACTTCGTCCAGCTCATTCAGGTGCAGGATGTGCCGCGCATAGAACTGATAAGGACAGGCGGCCAGCGAGTTGTAGGCGCTGATGGAGACGCTTGCGGGAACGGCCTCATTGGTCACGCTCGGGACGGGTTGCGCAGATTGCGGCAGATCGACCGTGCGTGCCTCTTCTGCCGCAAGGCAGGCGTGCAACTCGCGCTCAGAGAGATCGTCGCCATGCGCCTGCTCATGCTCGTCGCGCAGCATCTGCAAGAACGGGCTCAACAACCGTGCCTCGCCGCCCTGTTCTTTTTGCCAGGTGACCAGCACACAGCCATTCATCGCCAGCAACGCCAGCAGATCGTCGTGTTGTCGTGCGGCATGGGTGCTGCGCGTGGGCAGGTTCAGGCTACCGCGCACGGCATCGTTGAACCAGTGCCCGCCGTCCGCCACGCTGGGCAGGTGGTCGGCACCGCAACCCAGCAGCAACACCGCATCAAAGGCGCGCCAGCGTGTCGCCGCGAGGTGAGTAAAGCGCACCGGACTGTCGATGCCGCTATCGCGGTAAGTCAGTGTATCCAGTTGCTGCGCCAGCCAGCGCCGCCATTCGGCAAAGCGGTAACGGCCTTCGTCACCGGCCAATTCCTGTTGCCATGCCTCCAGCGCGTGCAACAACCGCACACCCGCATCGTCCTTTTGCAAGCCATCATCTATACCCAATACCTTCAAACTTTCGCGCAACGAACCCAGCCATTCAGCCAATGTCTTTTTTCTGCTCTGCTCCAGCAACGCAGCGGCCTGACGCACGCGTGCCAATGGTTGATGCAGTTCTGTTTCGTGTTCAGCCAGGGTGATGAACTTTTCCAACCCGGCGACCACGCCCTGTTTGCGCAGCAATTGTTCCAGTTGATACACCGCCGATTTTCTTTCGGAGGCGGTCATATCGGCGAAGATGAACGGGGATTTGAGCAGGTCGAGCAGATCGTGATGATAGAAATCGCTTTGCAGCGCAGCAAGCCAGCGGTCCAGTACCGTGCTCACCGACAGCGTGGCAAAGGTCCAGCCGGTCTCGTCCGCCACCAGTACTTGCGCGCGCTCCAGCAAGGCACGCATACGACGCGCCGCAACGCGATCTTGAGCGACGATGGCGATATCGCGTTTGCCTGCCTGCAACCAGAGCCGTACTTGCATGGCGGCAGCCCTCGCCTCCTGTTCCAGGCTGGTCGCGGCAAAGAAACGCGGTGAGCCGTTCTGCGCTGCCATCTCGCGCAGGTCAAACACCTTCACCGCAGCGCGTTCGGCATAGTCGTCGAGGAAGCGTTGCTCCACCGCGCTCCAATCCGAAGTACGCAACACGAACAATGGCTGATGCGCTGTTGCTGCCAGTTTTGCCAGGCGCTGCTGGCAGGCACGTGCCGCATCCAGTTCAGCGCCGCTTTGCATCGCGTGCCATAACTCGAACACCAGCCGCGCCTCCAGTTGCAGCGAGGTGTTCTGCCGCGCCTGGTAGGCTTGTGTTACGGCAACAGCAAAGGCTTCCGCATCTGCCGGTAACTCATTCAGGGAATGCGTAAGTTCATCGAACAGCGTGAGCAACTCCTGTGTCATGCTCCACAGGTCTGCATTCTCGAACCATTTCTGCTTGCGCAGGTGTTGATACAGCAAGGCGCTGCGCTGGCTGTCGCTGACGACGGGTGCATCGAGTTGAACGCGCTGCGCCCAGTCGTTGAGCGTCACCATTCGCGGCAATAGCAAGGCTGGCCGTTGCGCCACACGCATCAGCGCCTGCGCCAAGGGTTGTACGACATGGTAATTGGGTAACAACACGATGACGCCACGCAAGTCGGGAATCTCGTGCGCGTGCTGCGCCAGCATGTGGCGCGCGACGCTGTCCAGAAAAACAGTTGACGGCGTTTGGGTGCTGCTGTTGTTGGCTGATTCCATGGTGTTTAGTCCGGCGAACTTATCGTGCCCTCTTACACTACCCCACTTGATTCCGGCTGCTCGAGTGAAACAGCGAAATGGCGGCAAATTTGGGGCGGTTTTTTCGGGTTACTTTTCTTGACTAGGCTGGCGACAGGCTGAATGATGCCCAGCTCCAAGAACTGCGCATCATGGAATTGGACAACCGGACGGTCGTCCCGCGCAGATCGGGGATGTCCTGCGCATGGCAGAACAGGATGTGTCGGGCTACCTGGTCAAGGGAACGCGGAATCAACGCTCAAGAAAACGCAGCTTATCCTTTACGCTGCTCCATTCATCGGCATCGGCAGGCGCGTCCTTTTTCTCGACAATGGGCTTCCACAGCTTTGCCAACTCGGCGTTCAGCGCGGTGAAATGGCGCTGATCTTCCGGCAGGTCTTCCTCGGCGAAAATCGCTTCTACCGGGCATTCCGCCACGCACAGCGTGCAATCGATACATTCGTCAGGATCGATCACCAGAAAATTCGGCCCTTCGCGGAAGCAATCCACCGGGCACACCTCGACGCAGTCGGTATATTTGCACTTAATACAATTTTCCGAAACAACATAGGTCATGGCGGCGCTCCAATTGATCGAAAGTCGCAGTATTCTATCCATACCAGATGATATTTGCAGTCCCATATCGTGTGACTGCCTGCTTTATAATCTCTCATCCGGCTATTCTACCCGTTCGCCTAAAGGCGAGGGATTTACGGATCCCCTACGGAGACTTTAAATCAGGTAACAAGTTTGTGGTTTGTGGAGCGCTTACGTTAGTAATCTAAAACAGGAAAATATTTCGGCAGTTTTGCACTGATGTCTATTTGGGTTAGATCTACAGTACGAGTGAGATGATAACAGTCAATACACCGCCGAGAACAACCAATGGAAGTCCGTAGTGCCTGTATTGCGTCATTCTGTCCGCCTCAATAGCAATGGCGGTAATGATGACGCCGATAATTGTGGTAGTCATTTGGAAATCCTCCTATGCTGCTTTTTGCCAACAGAAAATTGCTCCTTATTCCCTTCTAACACTTCGTTTCCCGAACACTTCGGTTCGTTGCTGCACGGGCGCAATATTGAAATTCGGCAATGCAAAGGTCAAAGCTTATGAGACGAGCGGTCAGCTCTTTTGACGACTGGCAAACTGGCAGAACGAACGGTCGAATTTCCGGATGAACGACACTCATGAAATTTTGATATAACCCACCCAGCGAGCCTGCTTATGAAACCATTCGATACCTGCAATGCCTTTGTGCCTGGCGAGATGATCACGGTTGCCCCGGAGCGCGAGGGGAAACTTTCGTCGCTGACCTTTGCGGTAAAGGAGCTTTACGATATCAAAGGATTTGTCACGGGCGCCGGAAATCCCCGCTGGAAGGAGACACACCCGGCAGCGCAAACGACCGCACCCGCCGTCGAGCTGTTGCTGAACGAAGGCGCGACGCTGCTCGGCAAGACCATTTCGGACGAGATGGCGTTTTCGCTCGACGGCGAAAACTTTCACTACGGCACGCCGCTGAACTCCAGATGCCCGCAGCGGATTCCGGGCGGCTCTTCCAGCGGCTCGGCTGCGGCGGTTGCGGGCGGCCTGGTGGATTTTGCGCTGGGCACCGATACCGCCGGCTCGATGCGCATACCGGCATCGTATTGCGGCATTTATGGCTTCCGCCCGACACATGACGCTGTTTCGCTGGACTGTATACACCCGATGGCGCCCAGCTTCGATACGGCCGGCTGGTTTGCCCGGACGCCAGACATGCTGGCAAAAGTGGGTAGCGTGTTGCTCGGCATCAACATCCCGGAGCTCAAGGCCGATAAATTCGTGATTGCGCGCGACCTGTTCGACACCAAGGACGCGTGCCTCGCAGCGAAATATGACGCCTTCATCCGCAGCCTGTCCAAACTGCCCGTCGAGATTGCCGAAACCAAACTGGGCAAACCGGATTTTTCCACCTGGATCGAAGCGCTGAGAAATATCCAGTGG
>JANLID010000231.1 GCA_024654105.1 Gallionella sp.
AACATGGTCGAGGCCATCAGCAACAAGACTGGGTCTTCGGTGCGCTCAATGGAAATGGTCAAGCACGAAGTCGAGAACGGCGCCAATTACACCAATGCCACCAGCCTAACGCTTAACCGGATTGCCGAGGCTGCGGTGCGCGTGACGGATATGGCAAACCAGATCGCATCGGCGACGCATGAGCAGTCCGCCGCCAGCGAAGAAACTGCCCGCAATATGGAAGAGATTTCAAGCATTACCGGAGAAAACACCGCCAGCATTCATCAGGTCGGAAAGGCATCGGAAAACATGGCGGTGACTGCTTCCGAGTTGCAACGGCTGGTCGGGCAGTTCAAGCTGGTTGGTTGATCTTGCAGTGTACGCTGTGCGCACGCTGCACATTCACTGCACGCGCCGCAATTCCAGCCAGTAAATGACGAAAACAAACAGGAAAACCACAAACTCCAGCGTGGTGACCCATATCAGCATGCGCGCAATGCGGCGATGAAACGGGCGCATGCCCAGCCAGAAATGTTCCCGATACCAGCGGTATGGCCAGAACCAGCCCCACCGCTCCAATCCCAGCAAATACTGCCGGATGGAGGACGCCCATGGAACCAGGCTGCGATCCACTTCCTTCAACTGCTCTTCCCGATTTTCCCCGCCAGCTGCGTGATAATGCTCCCTCAGCGTAAGCATTGAACCGGTCGTGCCGGGTTGTAGCGTGATTTCCAGCGCGCGTTTCAGCCCCTTGTCGTAACTGATGAAGAGCCTGGCTCCGGGCTGGACGGATTCGATTGTGACAAAAAGGTCGTATGCCACGCCATTCATTTCGTTCAAGGCATCGAGATGAAACCGCTTCCCGGAAGCAGACCCTTCCCATTTCCTGATGTCCAGATAGGGATTGAGGCGATACAGGCGTTCCGTGTTTTGCAGGAAGTCGAATAACTTGCCGGGGGGTGCGGGAATCTCGATGGTGACCCAGGCGGTGTCTTTTTGCTCTTCGGTTAAGGTATTTGAATCAGTCATTGGGGATGGTTGGCAACAATCAGCGGAACCGCAAGCTTGCGCACCAGCAGCTCCAGGTTCATGCGGGAGCGGTAGCCCGGCTTGCCCTTGGGTCGGGGCGGGCCGATCACCGCCAGCGTAGCCCCTTCCTGCTGCGCAGTTTCAATCAGGCATTCCGCAGGGTCGCCATAGCGCGCCACGGACTTGTAGGCAATCCCGCGCTCCGCGCAGCGGGCCTGCAGTGCGCGCAGTTGCTCCGCCACGTCCTTTTCCAGCAACCCTTCCACGTAGCTGCCGAAGGTGTCCCGGGTGGAGGCATTATTCAGCCAATCATCACCCTGCATGCCCGCCCACAAATCGGGAACGACCAGCAAATGTACGATCCGGGTTTGTCCGGGCACGGCAAGATCAAAAGCCAGCGCCTCGGCCAACAAGGCGCCGGCGGTGCCGTGATGCGCCAACAACAGTGTTTGAGTATTTAACATTTAAGTGATCACAAAAAAAACGCGGGAGCCCCGTTCACACGGAACCCCCGCGCATAGTGTGTTAAGCGTTTAGCCGACGCTGAGCATTACACCGAATGCAATGATGAATGCGAAAATCAGCGCGCTGAAATCCTCCCGCCGGTCGCTTACAAAGATCGACAGGCTGGTGCCGCGTTCAAATTTTGGAGCTTCCATAATTTTCTCCCGTTAAATGAATTCTTTGACGAACATCAGCACCACGATCAGGGAGCCAACGGCCTTCGCCGTGCCTACTATGCCTCCGATGATCAGTGGCGCGCCGCCCGCCTGCTTGAGCGCCTTGCCGGTAATCTGCATGCCCAGGCCGATGAGACCGAAAGCGAACAGCCATGCGATCCAGTCGCGGTATGCCTTGATGGTCTTGGAATCGTGCGTCGCCGCCTTCTCCGCCTTCTCAATGGAGTCTTTGGCCAGCCCGTCCAGCCCATCCATCTTGGCCACGGATTTCAGAATGTTGCTCTGTTGGCGAGTCATCATTTTCTTGTTGGCGGCTAAATCGCCCAAGGCCTGGTAGACCTCTTCCGGCGTCACCCTGTGACCCTCGAGAACGACGTGTGCATCCCCCAGATACTTGCTCAGCGCCTGGGCGCCTTCCGCCTCGCGCAGGCGCGTCAGCTCGCCTTCCAGCGCGCGCGTTTCCTTGCCCTTGAGCAGTTTGTCCTCCTTGACTTCCGCGCTGCTGAAGTATTTACCCTGGTAGTGGCCGGCCGGTGCGAAGGTGCCGACGGAACTCAAGGCGAACATGGCGATGAAGCCCAGTACGAAGACCGGGAATTTGGCGACCACCACGTGGGCAAGATTGACCTTGACTGCGCCTTCCTCATGCTTGACATACCATGCGGCCAGCCAAAGCACGATGATGGGCAGGAACAGCACGCGGGTGATGTTGAAAATCTCCGCCACCTTGAGCGTTTCGATGCCGCGTGGATCGAACGCCAGCGCAGCGCCAGCCACTTGTGCCGAGTTCAGGATGCCCGTGCCGGCCCATGCGCCGAACTGCACCGGACCCATGTTGAGCAGGTGTCCGACAGTGGGGAACAGGAACATGCAGCCCACGCCCCAGATCAGGATGGTGCCGATGGTGTAGGCAATCTCCTCGGCCTTGGCCTGCACCACCGGAGCAGCCGCCACGGTAGCCGACACACCGCACACGCCCATGCCCGCCGACAACACTGCCGTCATGGAATTGGGTGTCCCCATACGCTTGCCCATGAACAGCACGACGCCGACCGAGCCCAGTACGAAGACACCAATCATGATTACGGAAAGTCCGCCCAACTGCGCCAGCTCCGCCGCGCTGTACAAGGTGCCGAGCAGAATCACCCCGGTCTTGAGGAAGAAGCGAGCGGTGCGCACGCCGTTGGCGGCCCAGGCCGGAATCTTGAACACGTTGACGATGACCATGCCGATAACGATGCCCAGCACGACATAGTTCAGGTTAAATATCTTGGCGAAATTCCATCCCAGAGCAGGTTCTGCCGCCTTGCCCCAGTTACCGAAGATTGGATCCAGCCCCCATCTCACGATAAATGCGATAAGCAGAATATAGGCAATACCCGGCACTACTGAAACAAAGTAGTCAAGGTTGCCCTGCCTGGCTTGCCATACCAGCGTGAACAGGCCGATCAGGACAAAGGCGCCGCCGAAAATAAACGACAGCTTTGCCTGTTTGGCCTTCTCCTCGTCGAACTTGGACTTCGGCATTTTCATTTCCGGCGCGGGCTTGTTCTCGGCGGTCGCCATTTCGGTGGCGACGCGCAGTTCCGCGTCATATTTTTCCTTAACCTTCTGGTAGTCCTTGTAGGCGCTCGCCTGCAAGGAGGACTGCATGCCGTCGATGGCGCCCGAGTTATTGAGCCCGCCCCATACCAGCATGAGTATGCCGATGATCAGCAGTGCCGATGACTTGACTGTATAAATCATTACTTTCCCCCTCTAAAGTTATCCCGCTTAATTGATACGAGCCCGGCCCTCATGGCACTCGGTTAAGCGATCTCTGTGCATAAATGAGGTCACGCGCAACTTGGCGCGGCACTGTTAAC